>JAZNGJ010000073.1:0-7719 GCA_045576415.1 Faecousia sp.
TCGTCTACGTACTTGCCATTCTCGTCAAAAACGATTGCCATAGTGGGTGTTCCTCCTTGTTTTTCGGTGTCTTTAGACACAATATTTGACTTATTTATCTGCTACAGCAACGTCCGCTGCGTCCCGGATGAGGCGCAGTGCCTTGCTGGTAAGCACACTTTTGATCACTGCCTTTTCAAATTCGGCATCGTAATATTCCTTGATCTGCTCCATGGTCATATTGTTCTGGCGGCAGATGACAGCCAAAGCTTCCGCGATCTCGGCTTCTTCCGCTTCCAGACCTTCCAGATCGATGATCATATCGATGGCGGCCTGATTCAGAAGGGTAGCCTCGGCGGTGGGACGAGCATCCCGGCGCAGATCTTCGGCGGTGGTACTCATAAAGCTGCAGTACATTTCAAGGTTCAGACCCTGCCGCATGAGCTGGGCTTCCAGAACCTTCATCTGCTGATCCATAGCGGTTTCAATCTGTTCGTCGGTAAAGGCCACTTCCAAAGTAGCGGAGGCCTGCCGCAGCAGACGGTCCTGCAGATCCATCTCTGCCCGCTCATCGGTGTAGGCCTGCATGCTCTGACCCAGCTTTTCCCGCATTTCGTCGATGGTCCCGCACTGACCCACTTCCTTGGCGAACACATCGTCCAGCTGGTAGGGGGTCTTGACACGGATCTCGTGGATGACACACTGAAATTCCGCTTCTTTGCCGGCAAGGTCGGCAGAGTGGTACTGCTCCGGGAAAGTGACCTTTACGGTGACCTTTTCTTCCACCACCTTGTCAAGCAGCTGCTCTTCAAAGCCGGGGATGAACATGCCGCTGCCTAAGATCAGCGTTTGATTTTCAGCGGTGCCGCCTGCGAACTGCTCGCCGCCGCAGAAGCCGGCATAATCCAGAACCACTTCGTCGCCCAACTGGGTGGGGCGGTCGGTGATCTTGGCGATGCGGGGATTCTGCTCAGCCAGCCGCTGGAGCTGACGGGTGATCTCTTCGTCGGTGACGATATGCCGGTCCAGTTTGGCGGACAGGCCCTTATATGTAAAGCTCATAATGGATTCTCCTTGGATGGAATCGCAAATTCCATCAGATATTATACAAAATGTTGTTGCAAAAACCAATATAGTTATGATATTTTATTTATAGTTTCTATCTATAGATTTCCGGGGTGCTGATATGAACTATAATTATCTGCGGTATTTTTCTGTCCTTGCGCAGGTGGAGCACTATACCTTGGCGGCTGCCCGGCTGGGCATTTCCCAGCCCTCTTTGAGCAGTGCCATCAACCATCTGGAAAATGAACTGGGCGGCATCAAGCTCTTTGAAAAGGTGGGGCGCAATGTCCGGCTGACGGAGGAGGGGCGCTTTTATCAAGAAAAGGTGGATGCGGCGCTGCATGAGCTGAACACCGCTTCTATGACGCTGCGCAGCAGTCAGGTCAGCGCGCCGGTGGTGATCCGCATGGGCGTGGTTTCCGGTACACTGGGCGGGCTGGTTGCAAAAGAACTGGCATCATACATACAGCAGAATGAACGGATCCGGTTCCGCCTTTCGGAAAGCTCCGCGGAGGAGCTGATGGATCTTGTCCGGCAGGAAAAGCTGGATATGGCCATTGTGGACACCACAAACCGGGACAGGAGCCTGCATTTCCGAAAATTGGGGCAGCGGGATTTCTGCGTTGCCCTTCCTGTGGGGCATCGGCTTGCGGGAAATGAATTTGTGCTTCCCCAGCAGATCGCGCAGGAGCCCCAGGTGGTCTTTAACTACGATATCGAAAGCAGCTTCAGCCAGTGGGCTGTGGGCACCGCAGGTGATGAGCACATCATCGGCGCCGTCAATACGGCTCAGGCAGCGCTGGATCTGGTGGCTGCCGGTGTGGGCATCTGTGTGCTCTCCAATGAATGTATACAGAGCCGGGAGGATGTTTGCTTTGTGCCGCTGAAGAACTGGCATCAGGCGCTGTATATGTGCATCCTCTATGACAAGTGGCTGGAGCCGCCCATTTGGGATCTGGTGGAAAAGCTGATCAAAGCCATCCGCGTTCGGGAGCAGGGGCAGGGTTAATTGCCCAAAGACCAAAAAAAGCAACTCGATCCTGCGGAATCGAATTGCCCAGACGGTCGGCTGCTATAACATCACATTCCCCCGCGGTGTTCCGCGATACCCGTCAGTCATGTGATATCAAAAATATTGTACAATAGATCCCCTGTGTTGTCAAGCCTTTTGCGGTGCTTCCCGATGGCCGTGTATGTGTTTTCTGTACAATTTTAAGGAGTTTCTGAGTGGGAATCCTGTCAGTCCGCCATACACATTCCGGTTGCAATTTTCGGGGAAATTGGGTATGATAGATAAGGAAATCTATGCATTTGAAAGGACAATACTGCCATGTATAAACAGGAAGCCCGGGAAGAGTATCTTCTGGCGCTGAAGTTGGGGCAGAAGGAATATAAAAACGCGGTGGCAGAGGGGCTGAATCCCTATCCGGAGGTTCTGGATGAGAAGCTGGGCTCCAACAGCGCCGATATCGTTCAGGAGATCGGATTGGTGGATATTCCGGCGGAAAAGATCGTCGGTGTAAAGTCTGCCGGCCGGATCACCGCATTTACCGCGAATTTTCTGCCCCTGTTGGGAACGGACAGCGAGTTTTACTATAAATGGATCAAACTATGTGAAGCACATTTGAGCACCGGCATTCGGGACCCCATTCTTTGCTATGAGTATTTGGGCGAGTTCTATGTGCAGGAGGGCAATAAGCGGGTCAGCGTGCTGCGGCATCTTGGCTCTCCCCGGATCTCGGCGGTTGTCAAGCGGATCATGCCCCCGAAATCGGAAGATCCGCGGATCCGCGCCTATTACGAATTTGTGGAATTTTATAAGAGCGCCGGGCTGTATCAGATCCAGTTTCGCAAGCCCGGTGACTATGCCGCACTGCTTACCTGTCTGGGCAAGGAGCCGGGGC
Source organism: Faecousia sp. (assembly GCA_045576415.1). Lineage (GTDB taxonomy): Bacteria > Bacillota > Clostridia > Oscillospirales > Oscillospiraceae > Faecousia. Next base: position 2,949 of record JAZNGJ010000073.1, read on the forward strand.
AGAAGTGGACAGACCGGGAAAAGCGCACCTTTTCTGCCTATTTTCAGTATTTCCGCAATGCCTTCAGCGATCTGAACGGAAAAGGGCTGGGACTTACCCCCGAGGAAGCGCTGCTGATGTGGCTGGAGGTGTACCCCTTCCAGGATCTGGGCCGGCTGTCGGACAAGGAGCTGAAAAAGACCCTTACCGCCATCTGGAGCAATCTGACGGCACTTTCCCTGCCGGAACCGGTGGAGGTGCGCACAGAGCCGGAGGAAACGGATGCGGCGCCCGGTATGCTGACCCGGATCATTACGGGAACACCGGAGCATCTGAATGTGGCCTTTGTTCACGCGCTGGATCCCCAGCACAGCTCATGGATCGAGGAGCATGATCTTGCCAGACGCTATATGCAGCAGATCATGGGAGACAAGGTCACCGTTAAAAGCTATTATCATGCCGATACGCCCGAAGAAGCAGAGCTGCTTTTGGATCGGGCTGTGGAGGAAGGCGCAGAGGTGGTATTTACCACCACTCCCCAGCTGAGCCGCGCCACGCTGCGCGCTGCGGTCAAGTATCCCAAGGTGCGGTTTCTGAACTGCTCTGTGGATACGCCCTATCCCAGCATCCGCACCTATTACGGCCGGATCTATGAGGCAAAATTCATTACCGGTGCCATTGCCGGTGCTATGGCAAATGACGATAAGATCGGCTATATCGGCTTTTCGCCCATTTTGGGAGAGCCGGCTTCCATCAATGCCTTTGCCCTCGGCGCCCAGATGACCAATCCCCGGGCAAAGATCCAGCTGCGCTGGTCCTGCCAGGCAGGTGACCATCAGCAGGAATTTTTGAAAAACGGTATTTCCGTCATCTCCAACCGGGATGTACCAGCACAGGAACGGACCCATCTGCATTTCTGTAATTACGGTACATATATGCGGGATGAGGACGGCATGATGCATCCGCTGGCATCGCCCATATGCCTGTGGGAAAAGCTGTATGTCAATGTGCTCCGCTCCATTCTGGCAGGTACATGGGAGAAAGCCAAGGATACCCCCAAGGCCGTTAACTACTGGTGGGGTATGAACGGCGGGGTCATCGATGTAGAGCTGGCGCCGAATCTGCCGGACAGTACGGTGGCGCTGGCAAAAATGCTGCGTTACGGGCTGAAAACCGGCATTCTGGATCCCTTCCGCCGCAGGATCGTGGCCCAGGACGGAACGGTGAAAAACGACGGCAGCCGGGGCTTTTCGCCGGATGAGCTGCTGCGTATGGACTGGCTTTGCGAAAATATAGAGGGAAAGATCCCGGAATTTGATGAGATCCAGGAGTATGCCAGGCCTATGGTGCGGCAGCTGGGTATCCATCGGGACCGGATCCCCATGGACAAGGAGGGCTCTTTGTGAAGATCCTGGCAGTATCGGATGAGGAATGTGCCGCATTATGGGATTATTATGTCCCCGGGCGGCTGGATGGATATGATTTGATCATATCCTGCGGTGACCTGAAGGCAGAGTATCTGTCTTTTCTGGTCACCATGGCCAAATGTCCGGTGCTGTATGTCCATGGAAATCACGATACCGGCTATGCGCGCAAGCAGCCCGAGGGCTGTGACTGCATCGATGGGAAAATCGTGGTATATAACGGTGTACGGATCTTGGGGTTGGGCGGCTGCCTCCGGTACCATCCCGGCGCACATCAGTATACCGAATCCCAAATGCGCCGAAGGATCCAAAAGCTGCGCTACCATCTGTGGCGCATCCGGGGTGTGGATATTGTGGTGACCCACGCGCCCGCCCGGGGCTTGGGGGATGCGGAGGATCCGGCCCACTGGGGTTTTGAAGCGCTGGTGGATCTGCTGGATAAGTATCAGCCGAAATTTATGCTCCACGGCCATGTCCATATGCGCTACGGCAGGGAGAATGTCCGTCAGCGCCAGTATGGAAAAACGACCATCATCAATGCCAGCGAGCGGTATGCTTTTGAGATACCGGACAAGCCCTTCCCGGAAAAGCACAGAAACCGTTTGATTTGGAAAAACGGCGAACCCCGATTGGAGGATGACTGATCCTGCGGATCAAAAGAAAGAGGGAATGACCTATGTTTGAAGGCTATTCACCGGAAACCGTGGATTTTCTCTGGGGGATCCGGATGAATAATAACCGGGAGTGGTTCCTGGAACACAAACCGGAGTATGTCAAATACCTGTATGAACCCACCAAGGCGCTGGGCGCGGAACTCTTCCGCCCCTTTTTGGACAAGCCCGGTGAGCTTTTAAAAGTATCCAGAATATACCGGGACGCAAGACTGCACCATCCGCTTCCCTATAAGGAAAGCCTCTGGATCTGCATCCGGCAGGATGTGGATTGGTGGGCGGAAAACCCCTGCCTGTTTTTTGAGATCAACCCCGAGGGGATTGACTACGGCTTCTTTATCTGGAAGCCCCGTCCGGCGGTGATGAAGGAATTCCGCAGAAGCATCGCGGCGGAACCCCGGAAATTTCTGGAGATGATCCAGGCTGTGGAGTCTGCTGCCGGTCAGCGCATTACAGCGGGGGAGTACAAGCATCCCGAAAAATGCGACAATCCCGATCTGGAGCGGTTCTACCTCTGGAAGGACAAGCTGGACTGCACCCGGCATGAAGATTTCAGCGAGGATACCTTCGGCCCGGGTCTTGCGGAAAGAGTCAGCAAGTATTTTGAGCAGCTGACCCCTTTGTACGACTACTTTAACCGATTCAAAATCTGATTGGAGAGAATATTATGAAGAACACGATTTTTAAGGGTATGGCCACCGCCTTGGTGACTCCGATGAACGAAAAGGGTGTGGATTACGAGGCTTTTGGCCGTTTCATCGACTTCCAGATCGAAAACGGTATCAATGCGCTGGTTGCCGTGGGCACCACCGGTGAAAATGCCACACTGGAGCCCAATGAGCAGAAGGAAGTGATCCGCTTCGTGGTGGAGCGGACGGCCGGCAGAGTGCCCGTCATTGCCGGTACCGGCACCAACAATACCGAGCATGTTCTTGCCAATACCAAGGCTGCCTGCGAAGTGGGTGCCGATGCCATTCTGGTGGTGACCCCTTACTATAATAAGGCTACCCAGAACGGCCTTATTAAGCACTTTACCACCGTTGCCGATGCTTCTACCGTGCCCATGATCCTTTACAATGTCCCCGGCCGCACCGGCTGCAACCTGTTGCCCAAGACCGTTGCCAAGCTTGCCGAGCATCCCAACATCGTTGCCATCAAGGAAGCCACCGGTAATATGGCCCAGATGGTGGAACTGACGGCTCTGTGCGGCGACAAGATCGATATTTACTCCGGCGAGGATGCCCTGACCGTGCCCTTTATTTCCATGGGTGCTGCCGGCACCATCAGCGTTCTTTCCAATGTGGTGCCCAAGTTGTCCGTTGAGATGACCGACAAGGCGCTTTCCGGTGACTTTGCAGGCGCAGCCCAGCTGCAGTGTAAGATGCTGCCGCTGATCAACGCCCTGTTCAGCGAGGTCAACCCCATTCCTGCCAAGGCCGCAACTTCCGCTATGGGATATGGTGAAGATTATCTGCGCCTGCCCCTGACCCCCATGGAGGATGCCACCCGGGCGGTGCTGTACAATGAGATGAGAAAGCTGGGTGCGCTGTGATGAGAGCGATTCTTTGCGGCGCCAATGGCGCTATGGGCAAGCTGATCGACGGTATTCTGGGGGACGAAGTGGTTGGCCGGGTCAGCATTGACGGTGAAAACGGTGTCCCCAAGACCTTTGCGGAACTGGGGGAAGTCAGTGCGGATGTGCTCATCGATTTTTCGCACCACACCGCTGTGGCGGATGTGCTCAGCTATGCCCGTAAGATCCGCTGCGCCGTGGTGGTGGGTACCACCGGCCATACGGCGGAGGAGAAGTGCCTGATCTATGAAGCTGCCAAGGAGCTGCCGGTGTTCTATTCCGGCAATATGAGCCTGGGCATCGCGGTGCTCAGCAAGCTTGCCCGGCAGGCGGCCGCCTGCTTCCCCGATGCGGATATCGAGATCGTGGAAGTGCACCACACCCGGAAGGTGGATGCCCCCAGCGGCACGGCCCATATGCTCTTCAACGCCATTCGGGAGGTTCGGCCCGATGCGGTGGAGGTCTGCGGCAGAGCCGGTGAAGGCAAGCGGAAGAAAAATGAGGTCGGTGTGGCGTCCTTGCGAATGGGTAATGTGGTAGGCATCCATGAGGTGCATATCTGCACCCCCAGCCAGACTCTGACCCTGCGGCATGAGGCCGGAACCCGGGCCATGCTGGCAGAAGGTGCGGTGGATGCAGCCCGTTTTATGGAAGGTAAGGCAGTAGGCCTTTACACCATGACAGAGCTTCTGGAGGAAAAATAATGCAGTGCTGGTACATGAACGGTGCCGGAAATGACTTTATGGTCATGGATGTCCGGGGAGCTAAGCTGGATCTGGCGGAAATGGCGGTAGAGTTATGTAAACTAACCGGTGCCGATGGATTCATGGCAACAGATATGTCCGATAAAGCGGATTTTAAGCTTCACTTTTATAATGCCGACGGTTCCCGGGGCGAAATGTGCGGCAATGGTGCCCGGTGCATCTGCCGATTCGCATTTGATAACCGTATGGCAGGTGTCGAAATGACGGTGGAGACCGATGCGGGCATCGTGGAAGGCAAGCGCCTGTCGGAAAATGACTATCTGGTGAAGCTGAATAACCCCTCTATAGTGGATTTGAGCCGTAAGGGGGATATCGCCTATGTGGAGCTGGGCAATCCCGGTGTGCCCCATGCGGTGCAGG
>JAZNGJ010000074.1:0-46731 GCA_045576415.1 Faecousia sp.
GACCTCCTCATTATTGTAGTTGTATGGTCGGCAAACCACTTCTACTATAATGGGGAGTTTTTTCTTTGTCTACTTTACTCCTCGCTGGAAGCTATTTTTTTGCCCCCGGTATAACCGGGGGTTGACTTTGATGAATCAATAGAAAAGAACGAATCCAACAGGATGCGTTCTTTTTGGCGGAGAAGGAGGGATTTGTTTGCATTTCGCCGATGGCGAAATATAGGTTTCGCTCGGTCCAGCGCTCGCGAGCAACAGTCCACCGGGCTGTTGTATTAAGATAGTTCAAATCCCTTGGTAAATAACAAAACCACCCAAAAGGGTGGTTTTATTATTTGGCGGAGAAGGAGGGATTTGAATTGCTCAAGAGCCCTACCATCTTCAACCATAAGTTAACAGATGTCAGCATTTCTGCTGTGTTCTCGGACATTATATACTATGGTTTAACAATTTTCAACTACCCATTACCACCCTAATAAGGGGAAAAATAAGGGGAAACTTTTAAAACGCCGCATGGCAGGTATATATAAATATTAATTTAGGCAAATTGAAGGATTTGATATAAGATTCACAAGTGGAAAAGAAATGCATACCACAAAAAACATTTTTAAATTGCAAAGTATCAGACATTTCTATTGAAACTCACTTTCATAGGTGATCGATAATAAAAAATGGAGAAGTCAAAAGTTTTACGAATTCTGCATGATATTCTTATCTCACTCAAAATGCATAACAATGAACTCAATAATTACCCAGTGAGAAAATACAATTCTCACTGGGTAATTTTATTGCATCATGAAAACCCCCAGCACGGCTGGGGGTTCCAAAAAGCTTTAGCTATGCCCAGTCCCGCCTTAGCGGAAGCCTCCCCTGAGTAAGGGGAGGTGTCACGGCGTTAAGCCGCGACGGAGGGGTTGTACTCGTAGTGACAATCCCCCAGTCACCGCTGTGCGGTGACAGCCCCCTTTACACAAAGGGGCCTTGGTGCGACTCTAACCGTATCTGTGGTGGTAGGGCACCACATGCAAGCGAAAGATAATTCGATGAGCCTATAGGCTCGGCTGGTAAAAGGCCCTAAGGGGGCCTGTGCATACCACCGGCACGGCCGGTGGTTATGATTAGTTAAAAGTGTTTTTTTGTTCGCGATCGCTTTTTAAATGCTCAGCATATAAATTTCTTGTAGAAAAATGTCACCAAACATAAAATTCTTACATATTATATTAAAAGGTCTTTAAAGTTGTAATATGAAAAGTGCCTTTGAAACATTATCATTGAGTCTCGTAGTACATAATTGATGGGGGTATCCACAGTGAGCGAATTATGGCAACCGAAAGAAAAGTATCGGCAGTTTAATTTCAAGAAGGATCATATTGATGAGACTTGTGGCAGATATGACGTATACATCCCATACAAAAGGCTTTATGCCGAGCTAACACAAGAACAACTATTACAGCTTATCAACGATGCTAAAATCAACCGCTGGCAAGCACTAGATTTAACGTCTTGTGGGCTTGAAGCATTGCCTGACGAATTATGGGATATGCCAGATTTGCAAATGCTATATTTAGGTAATGATCCAAAAGAATCCATTAAAAACAAGCAACCCTCATATAACAAATCAGACAATACATTTACTATCTTACCAAGAAAAATAGAATCTCTTACCAATTTGAGAGTACTAAGTCTGACAAGAAACATTATAAAAGTTGAAGGGGATTCTGTGCTTCAATTACCCACCCTCCTGCATCTAGATATCTACAATTGCGGGTTTAGGCAAGTGCCCGAATGCTTGTTGTTACCAACACTTGAAGAAATTGGTTTCAACTGTTTGGAAGGACAACTTTCTGAAACATTTATGTCTTTAAAAAGGCTTAGGCGCGCCTATTTTGCTGATTCTCGTTTTATAAGATTACCGGAAAGTTTTGGTAGTTTAATGCATCTGGAACAACTATATTTGTTTCGGAGTAAGATTACAGCATTACCAATATCTTTAAAGCAATTACGCTTTCTTTCAAGACTGTCTATATTTGGAACACCACTGGCAGAATCGCTCCCTCCAGAAATACTTAAGCAATCAGCAAAGGATATTGTACGATATATCTTATCTCAACAATCTGGTGAACCTAAGCAATATTTTAATGAATCTAAAATGGTCATAGTTGGGCAAGGCCATGTTGGAAAAAGCAGCCTGATTAATCGTTTGGTTAACAATGCTTTCTCTGAAGGAAGTTCAACGGAGGGCATCGATATCTCTTCTTGGTATTTCATGCATGGTAAGCAAAGTTATAAGCTGAATGTTTGGGATTTTGGCGGACAAGAGATTTATCATTCCACCCATCAGTTTTTCTTAACAAAACGTTCTCTATATCTGCTTGTATGGGATGCTCTTGCAGAAGATGAGTACGGACGAATCGATTATTGGCTTAAAACAATTCAAAGTCTTGCTGCAGATAGCCCTATCATTATAGTTGTGAATAAGTGTGATCATGATGTTGGGCGAATTAGGCACATTGATGAAGACGATTATAAAGAGCGTTTCCCGCAGATAAAAACAGTTGTCTATGTAAGTTGTAAAGATAATATTGGAATTTCAAAACTGAAATCCACAATCAAAAAGCTTGCAGTTAGGTTGCCTCTAATGAAAACATCGTGGCTATCCTCTTGGATGGCTGTTCGCAATGAACTTGAAACTTTGTCAAAGGTCAAAAATTATATACCTTACAGTGAGTATCTAGATATATGTAAATCGAATAATGTGGATTATGACGAAGCTCGTAGCCTTATTCGGTATCTGCATGATTTGGGTATTGTATTATACTATCATGATGACCCTTTATTGAAGAATATTGTGATTCTATCCTCTGAGTGGGGTACTGATGCTGTATATAAAGTGCTAGATGAACAGGAACGTACACTTAAAGGAAGAAATGGTATTTTGCACACAGACGATCTTCCTTCAATTTGGAAGGATACAGAAAGTTACCCGACAGAGCGTTATCCGTACTTGTTAAATCTTATGAAGAAGTTTCAAATTGCATTTGAAATATCCTCTACAACGTATCTAGTTGCTGAGTTGCTCGATACAAAAGCAATTGACTTAGGTTGGTATTTTGATTTTGGAGAAACTCTCTCTTTTCGTTATGAGTACGATTTTCTGCCAGCAGGTATAATGACTCGTTTTATTGTATCAATTAACCGATACCTAGAAACCATCAACGGAGTCAAGCAATGTTGGAAAAAAGGTGCATACTTAAGACACCGTAATGCATATGCATTTGTTCGCCTCTATGATAACATAACAGATCGTTATATCCATATTTCTGTGAGTGGTGTAAATTCTAGGGACAAGCAAGAATTACTCACTATCATTAGAGAGAAGCTAGATGAGATTCATAGCCAGTTTATTCACATTAAGATTGTAGAACGTATTCCATGTATATGTTCTGCTGATTGCAAATTTCTTTTTGATTACGCAACTTTGCTCCGAGCGGAAGAAATGGGAAAGGCTACTGTTGAATGCCACCTCACTTTGGCGGATGTAGATGTCAAGAAACTGTTGGATGGAGTTGAATCGCACATGAATAAAGAGCACGCAGAGACGCACATTACAATCAATAACAGCCCACAGTTTAGTCCACAAATGATACAAAAAGCTAGCCCTGTAATTACCAACACGTCATCCTCCACAGCCAGTGCGTCTACAACTAATACTATTACTGTTGAAATCAAAAATTTGATTAATGGTATGCATGGTGATTTCAATGACCTCAAAGATGAGGTAAGTGAAGAATCACAAGAATTCAACGAACAATGCAACAAAGTAAGCAAGGCACTGGGGAAATTAGACACTAGTGAAACCAAGGACGATATTACAAAGTCGGGGGCAATGAAAAAGATTGAACGATTCCTTATGGAATGCCATGATCCAGAAACAAAAATCGGTAAATTGCTGGCTGGGGTCAAACATGCAGCAGATATTGTTAAAGATCTTACCAGCAAGTACAATAAATTAGCCAAATGGGTGGCATTACCACAGTTGCCTTTTGGTGAAAGATAACGCAATACATACCCATATACTATTCCCCCACCTTATCTATGCTAATAAGGTGGGGGAGCATTGTTATTTCAATCTATATTTCTTATTTTTACACAATCCTAAAGTAATCCAAATACGCTTTGAATCGGTCTTGGGCAATAAGGCAGGTGTCCATCAGGAAGCCTTTCTCACGATCCCATTCTTTGAGGCCGCGGTAGTAGAACAGCTTCAGATTGTCCTCAATAGTGAAGGAGACGACATTATTCTTCAAGCACTCTTTGAAGAGGATCAAGCGGCCTACACGGCCATTCCCGTCCTGAAAAGGATGGATGCGTTCGAATGCCGCATGGGAGGCGACGATATCCTCAAAGGTCTTAAGGGTTATTTTATATTCAAATTGGCATCATAGAGTATTCTGCGTTTTTATGTCGTCTCTTGGGTTTGTACGGGACCGACATCATCAACAGATGTGATACCGACATCTTTATAGATCCAGATATATACTGTTAACAGAAGCAAGGCCGCAATCAGTATTGCAACAATAGCCTTTTTAACCTTCTTCTTTTTGCAATACCTTGCCTGCTCCTCTGCTGTTGTGTCTGCCAGCAGAATATCTGCCATCTGCGCAGGAGGACCGAAAGCGTTTACCAGATCCTGCTCGCTGGGGGAATTGTTTGGCTACCCAAAATCCTCCAGATATACCTTCAAAGTGTCCTCAAAACGGGCCATTAATCGCCGCTTTGCAACACTGTCACAACGCAAATTCCGCGTTACCCCTCTTTTGTATCTCTCAATGGCTGTCGTCATTTTCTCTTTCCTTTCTGCGCAAAAAACGTTGGTTTATTCGTCTGTCGCATCTGCAGTTTCTGTCCCATTAATGATTATTTCGCCTTTAGATGTGAGTGTGAACTCTTTAAAGAATGACAAATAAACAACTTGCGCCAAAAGCGCTGCCACGATTACAGCCCCAATCACACGGAGAATGCGTTTTTTTCTGCGGTATTTGGCAATTACATTATGTGGAATCTCGTCCATCAAGATCCGCGCCATCTGTTCGGGAGTTCCAAAGGCATTTTCCAGATCCTGCTTACCGGGCCAGCTTGCGGGCCAACCCGAATCACCCAGATATACATTTAGCATACCTTCAAACCGGTCCATCAGCTGCTGCTTCATAACACTGTCACAGCGCAGGCGGCGCTTCAGTTTTCTTTTATACTGCTCAATTGCTGCTGTCATTCTCTTTGTCCTCTTCTTTCAAAATTGTTTCGATATTTTCGATAAACAAACGGTAGGTCGACAGCAGCAGATGCAGGCGCTTTTTTCCAATGTCCGTGATGAAATAAAACTGCCTGCGCCGCCCATCCGGTGCGTAGCGCTTTTCTGTTTCCTTTATATACCCTGCCTGCAAAAGACGGTAAATGGAGCTGTAAGGAAACGCAATTGTCAGCGTTCCATTGCTGCGCCGCTTGATCATTTCTGTCAGTTCGCCGATATATCGGTCTCTTTTTGACAGCAAGTACAGCATGATCAGCTCTGTCAGGGCTTTTTTTAAGTTTTCTTCCAGCGCGTAGCCGGGATTCTTTTCGTTATCAACAGAGCTCATATCCCACTCCTGTATTAGGGTAAACATGTAAATCTTTCCGTGCTCATGTTAATGATAGACGAAAATGGTTTGGCTGTCAACTTGATTATATAGCAGCATAATTCTTATTGCAATACTTGTTATATAAAAATATTTGTCAATGACAAAAAACAATTGACAGTAAGTATATGTTTCTGCTAATATAAATGTACAATCATTTGAAAGGAGCGACATCCATGAAAAAGATCAGTTCTATTCTCGTTATTCTGCTTTGCGTTGTCCTATTGTTCTCGGCCTGCAATAACACAGAAGATCCCAATCAGTCCACAGCAGGAACTGGGGAAAAGGTGCTGGATGTATATTATCTGGCCAGCGATCCGGCTGCGACTTCTATTGTCAAAGGCTATCTTTCCAAGGATCCTGATGTGAAACTAAACGCTGTAGCCTTCCAAAGTGTAGAGGAAATGGATCTGCGGATCTCTACGGAATCCAGCAGCGGCAAAGGTGCGGATGTAGTACTTTTCTCTTCTGTCACTACTTTGGATACCGCTAAGATGGCCATCAATAATGCTTTTCTGGATTTGGCTCCTTACCTGTCTGCAGACGAATCGTTTGATGCAACCAAGTACTATCCCGTTCTGAACGCCGGAAAGGTTGGCGAAAAGCAGGCGCTGATGCCTCTGCGATTACAGATACAGCACCTGCTGACCTCGGAAGAAAAGCTTGCTGCTGGCAACATCTCTCTTGAGGAAGGCTATTCTGCTTCGGATCTTATGAATGCGTTGGCGGCAAATGCAGCCTCCTGCGACAAGGATCAAAGTGCTATGCAGTGTCTGTTTAGCGGAACACCCAGCGGCATTCTGTATGATGCGCTGCGGCTTTCGAATGTACAGCTCGCGGATATGAGCGGAAAGACTTTGTCTGTCTCGGAAGATACCTTCCGGGAATATGCGGAATATGCCAAGATGGCTTATGGACAATTTATGAAATCTGCTCAGATTTTGAAACTTTACAGCAGGGACTTTGTCGGCGGTGTATCCAAATTAACTACCATGTTGTCCAAGGATCCTCTCCCTTATCAAATGCGGTACTATGATGCTATGTTTGGTCAGGCATTGGAAGAAAAGCTGCAGGTGCTTGCCTTCCCAAATTACGGAGAGCCCAATGCATTGACAGCAGATGTGACACTTTATGCTGCTGCCCTACAAAGTGCTGACCAGCCTCAAGCCGCATACGATTTTATCCGTTATGCTATGGATGCTGCCACAGGAGAGATTACCAACGATCTTCCTGTAAGCCGGAAGGCAGTATCTGCACTTTTGGATGATCTGTGCACCAAAGCCGGTAAGAATATCAATATTGGGTCCATGACTGTAAAGATTCCTGTTATGTCTGAGTCTTTGCGGAAATCCTGCGAAGGAATATTGACCCGAATTACTTCCGGCAATATCCGAAACAGCGCGATTGCTTCCATTTTTGACGAGTCCATGCAGAACTATCTCATGGAAAAGGCTACCTTTGAAGAATGCTACAAAACCTTCCAGAACCGGATAAATCTTTACTTATATGAATAAGAAAATGAACCGAAAACTGATTTTGTTTATTCTGCCAGGTTTGGCGGGGCTGGCTGTCTTCTTCATGATCCCCATTGTGATCATGGTGGTGATGTCCTTCTCCGCCATGGGTGAACTAAGCTTTCAGCATTACCAGCAGGTATTGCAGTCTAAAGCTTTCCAGCTGGCGCTGATGAACACGCTGCGGCTTCTTGCCTCTGGAGTCCCCTTGATTTTAATAATCGGTGTTTCGTTTGCGCTTGTGTTTCATACGATTATGCGGCGGGATCTGCCCGGTGGGCGTTTTCTGTTCCTGATGCATCTGCTTCCGTTGGTGCTGCCCTCTGCTGTGATTGTCTTATTCGTGGAGGCGTTCTTTCCTTACAGTAGCGCACCGCAGGTGGGAATCTTGATGACGGGATTATACATATGGAAGAACATTCCCTATGTGCTTCTGGTCGCGTTTCTGGGTCTTCGCAGCATTCCGGCAGATGTATCTGGCGCAGCAAAGCTGGATGGTGCCAACGGTATGCAGATGCTGCGATACATCACATTACCTTATCTGAAGCCCTATCTTTTGGTAGGTGTTGTTCTGGCTTTTCTGGGGGTTTTCCGTATTTACCGGGAGTCCTTCCTGTTGTTTGGAAACTATCCGGATCAGTCTGTATATTTCCTGCAGAATTACATGAATAACCTGTTCTATTCCTTCAGCTACGGTCAGTTGGCAGCCGCTTCGGATCTGTTCCTGGCAGGGCTGTCTATTCTGCTGATCTCCGCCTTGTATAGTTTAGGAAAGGGGGGACAGTAATGAAATCCTTAAACGGATTGAAAAGAAAAGCTGCAAACACAGCCCTGCTGATCCTTGCGTGGATCCCGGTCGTGATCACGCTGACAGTGCTCCTTTTCCTTCTGGGAGCATCTTTTATGGATTCCTCTGAAGCAAGCAGCTTATGGGAGGATGGAATTTCCGCATTTCACATTCTGCCAAGACTATTCAGCATTCAAAGCTGGAAGCAGATCCTGTATAATACCCCGGAATATCTGCTCCACTTCTGGAACAGCGTCTGGATCGCACTCCCCACCGTAGCCGGTTCTGTTGCCATCTCTGTGCTGACGGGGTATGGCCTAGCGTTTCTCCGGTTTCGGGGGAAGAAAATTCTGCTCCTGGGGCTGATCCTGCTGATGCTGCTACCGTATCAGGTAACCCTAACGCCCAACTTTTTGGTTCTTGACTGGCTGGGATTACTCAACAGCCGTCTGGCAACGATTCTTCCTGGCATGTTCCATCCCTTGGGTATGGTGGCAATGGCCTATTTCATGCTGGCTGTTCCTCAGGAAACACTGGAAGCAGCGCAGGTGGACGGAGCAGGGCAATTGCGATGCTTTTTCTATATTGCACTGCCGCAAGTCAAAGGAGGAATTGCGATTTTAACACTTTATAATTTCCTGGATGCTTGGAATGTGGTAGAACCCATTGTTGCTTTGTTGCAAGATACCGCTCTGTACCCCCTTTCTGTGGCATTGAGCAGTTTTTCGGCAGCACAGCCAGGTATCAGCGCCGCCTGTTCTGTCCTGTTTGTAATACCGGCACTGTTGCTCTTCGGTATGACCCGGGAACAGCTCATTGACGGACTGCATATTCGAAAAAAGGAGTCATGAAATGAAGCGAAGATATGGAATCATTTTAGGTATCTTTCTGTTGTGTCTGGCAATCTGTACCTATGTGTCCTTTCAGGTATATAATTCCAATCTACCGGTTGTTAGAACGGATACTGCAGTTTCCACTGTCTTGCGGTACAATTGGTCGCTAACCGGCTCCGTACATCACAAGAACACGGTGCCATTCTCTTTGACTGTGCCTGCGCAAATCCTTCAGAGGTCCGTACAGCCGGGGCAATGGGTCACAGCAGACCAACCAGTACTTCAGTTGGATACTGCTCATTTGCACCTGCAATGGTTGCAATGCAAAGCAGAGGAAGAAATGCTCCTAAAAAAGATAGACGGAAGTACATCCTATCAAAAGGAAATTCTGGAGCTGCAGAGGACTGATTTGCAGGAAACCATCGCACTTCTGGAGCAACTGCAGTTAGATGAGGGCTGGGTGAAAGCTTCCGAAGATGGTGTTGTGCTGTACACCGCCGAATCCAAAGTCCCAGCAAATACACCTTTGGTAACGATTGGCTCTGCTTCCGGTGAAAAACAGCTCACATTTCCTCTTGCAAAAGAACAGCTTGCATACTGCGAGGTAGGAACAAAGCTGAAAGCTCAGGTAGTGATCGGAAGTGAGAAAACAGCACTGGATGTTTTTGTGGGACAGATCTACTATGATGCTGCCGGACAAGGCTACCGCTGTATTGCCACGACCGACGCCGCCCTTAACATGATGGAAGGCCAACCCGTTACAGCCCAGTTTACTGCTGTCAGCGATCAATACAAAACTGTTATCCCGAACTCTGCAATCGTGGAAAGCCAAAATGGAAACGCATCCTTTTATGTGCTCCGGGAGAAACGAACTACATTGGGTACCGAGTACTATGCAGTACTTCAGAGTGCCTACATTTTGGAACAGAATGAGACGTTCACTGCCCTAAGTTCCCCAGTCACAGAGCCGGTGATTTCCTTCTGGTCGCAGCCGCTGACGAATAACGCAGTTGTCCGTGTTGAGCCTTGAGTAATGTTAATCAAGGCTTATTCACAGAAAGTTTTCTTCCGTTTTGAGATAAATATGGTATAATGAATTTGACAAAGATTACATGGACTATGATTTTCCGTGGGTAATACGGGATTCATGGTACTGTGAGCACTTCTCTTTGTTCCCGGTATGTCTACCTACGCAGATCGTCGGTCAGTTTGTGTTTAGGACCCCTAGGCATATTGGATGAAAGTTTCTCGTGCTTTTTAGAAGTACTTAGTTTCAGATTGTACGTTGACCGTTAATTATTTCCGGGTGCGTCAAAGGATTACCCCCTCGTTGCCGGCCATAAAGTTTCGTTGTTTTGCGCAAGCAATCTAAAGTGTCCGATTATTAAAGTCTCCTACCCACTATGGGATATTTGTGCCCATTTATGTAGAAGCAACCTAATTGACCACCGAGTATGCTTGTGCCAAATCGTAATCACCACTACAGCATCTTAGTTTTGCGTTGGCAAAACACAGTCTCCAAGTTTCACTACGGTATTGCTATGCCCATTTGAGCAGAATGGATCTGACCGCAGAGAATGCTTGTAGGCTCAATGTTTTAGTACATGATCATTAGTTTTGCGTTGGCAAAACATAGGTTGCAAGTTTCATATACGGTATCGCTATGCCCATAGGGCATCGTAAGCGCCGTAACATAATACCCCGCCGATGATGCAAAAACATCATAACAGTAAGAGTACAGCCATTCTTGACTGTACTCTTTTTGTATATAAATGACAGCTAAGGTGATGGGCTTTGCGCGTCGGAGGTGGATAGAAAGATTATCCACATTGACGCAATTTCGCAAAGGAGGTGGTTGCTTATGGTATTTGACCTGAATTCAAATATCCGCCAAGCAGTCCGTATACAAACCGCACGGACCACCTCCGGCCCGCGGGGTCCTATCACGAAATAACGTTCTGAGGGAATCGCTTTGAGTGCCAAGACACCAAAGCAAAGCCCCAACACGAATAATAATTTTGGAGATCTTCTATATCAGTATATGAAACTGAGAAAAAAGACACAAAAAGTCCTCGCCGCAGAAACTGGTTTATCCAGAGCTACAATAGGCCGAATGATTGCCAACACAGACAACCGCGGTGGTAGATATCATACTACCGAGGAAGCGGTTGTGAAGATTTGTATGGCATTGGATCTTGGGCTTGAAAAGTCTAGAGAATTATATGACACCGCCTTCCCAGAACGAAAGATCTGGTGGAAATGTATTGCCAATAGACAACCGATAGCAGCTGCAGATATGGAACTTGAAGAAGCTGGTCTGCCTACGCTGTTTGATTCTGATGCCAGCTAAAGCTTCCGCCATCCCTATTCAACTAAGGGATGGCGGAAAAATTTTTGCAACTTTTTCAAAATGACTCACACGTGAGGCATTCGAGGGTAGATAGCATGTTACCATATGGTCAGTCAAGGAGCTCATGACTACTTAGGCTGCTATCGGCCGATGGCAGTACTTCTATGTTTGGGAGATGATCCTATGTTAAATATCCGTGATCTTCGGATCGATCCTGCCAGCTTGGGTCGTAAAATGTTACTGGTTGATGTGATGCCCGCCTACGAGTATAAGGACGGCAAACGGACTGAGACCGTTACCGACTACCGCTATGTGGTGTGCCTGGCAGAACATCGCCTGGAGAAGCTGAGTGTGCGCATCGACGGACCTCAGCAGATGGAACAGCCGGAAGGCTTTGTGGATGTGGAGTTTACCGACCTGGTCGTGACCGGCTATGAGTCTCAGGGCAAGCTTCAATTCTCCGCAAAGGCCAGCGGTATCTTCCCCGTGGAGTAATCCACCTGTTCGTCTGAGGACGATCCCGCGGGGCGGCTGGGGGTTAATATTTTTCCCTAAAGAAAAATATCCCCCGCCGTAACGCGGGAGAAGTCCTCGCTCGCACAGGTTAGTATTACCTATGCGAGCGAAGTAGCAGTAGCACAAAGGAGGATTTGCCTATGCACGAAAACCAAATCCAGTCACGCAAGTGGCTGTTGACTATCAATAATCCCCTGGACCACGGCATGACCCACGATGAGATCATCGACCGCGCGCAGAAGTTTAATCCTGACTATGTGTGCCTGGCGGACGAGATCGGCGCATCCGGGACACTTCACACCCACGTTTACCTCTACTCAGCCTCGCCTATGCGGTTCGGCACTGTTAAGAAGCGGTTTCCTACCGCCCACATTGACAAGGCCACCGGAACATCGAAGGAGATTCGGGATTATGTCTGCAAGCAAGGAAAATGGGCAGACACCGACAAGGCGCAGACTAGTGTGGAGGGGACTTTCAAGGAGTTCGGAACACTGCCTTCTGCATCTCAGGAGAAATCCCCCAAGATGGCTCAGCTGATGCAGGATGTGAAAGACGGCTATTCCACCACAGAGATCATTGAAAACGATCCCAGCTTTGCTTTTAAGATCAATGACATTGAGGCTCTACGGGAGAAGCTGCTCTTTGAAAGATTTCGGAAAGAAAACCGCCCGGTGAAGACGAATTACCTCTTTGGTGATAGCGGTACCGGCAAAACCCGGAGCATCTATGAAAAGTACGCCCCGGAAGATGTTTACCGCATCACCGATTATAGCGGACAATCCGGTGCTCGCTTTGACGACTACCACGGAGAGCCTGTGATCGTGTTTGAGGAATTCCATTCCCAAGTGCCCATTTCAGCGATGCTGAACTTTTTGGATATTTACCCCTTGCGACTTCCTGCCCGATACCGGGACCGCGTTGCCTGCTTTGATACGGTGTACATCACCTCTAACATTCCGCTGGAACAGCAATACCAAGAGATTCAGCGTAAGGAGTTGGAGACATGGCACGCATTTCTGCGGCGTATTCATACGGTGACCGAGTTCCGCCGGGGTTTACCCCCAAGGGAGGTTCCCCATGAGACGGTTTGAAAAGGAACGGCTGCAACGCCGTTCCAGTCTCCGGGAACATCTTCCCAGACCGAATCCTACCTCCGACGCGCCGGTGAAACTGGTTTTCGTTTTGCTTTATGTATTAGGAGCAATCTTAGTATGGAGCAACCAGGATGAAATTGCGATGTCCGCTGAGACTACTGCATTGCTCTCACCTATAGCCAGTCTGGTTATGCAGCATGTTTTTGCTGTATACCTGCTGGTTGGTGGGGCATTCCTCACCATACTCATTTTGTTTCCTCTTGGGAAGAAGGCGGCCCAAGATCAACTGAGAAGTATCGGTCTTGTGAACCATACCGATATGGTGCCTGCTTTGAAACGGAAGTACAAGGATAAGCAGAATCGCTGTATTTCAGTCTGGGAGTTTAGCTCCCAGGGTATACCCCTGAAGACCTGGGAGGACAAGCAGGCCGCCATTGAGACGATCCTGGACATCACCATCGTCAAGATGAAATATGGGTCTGGGAAAAGCCGTGTTCTTCTCTATACTGTTCCTGCCAGAACAGATCTGCCGGAAGTAATAGACTGGAACGATAAGCATCTCTCCCATAAGCCCTTCATACTGGCTTTGGGTGAAAGCTTTACCGGACCGGTCACTGTGGACCTTGTGAAAGTGCCCCACATACTGCTTGGTGGATCTACCGGCAGTGGCAAGAGTGTCCTACTCAAGCTACTCCTCATGCAGGCATTAAAGAAAGGCGCTAACGTCTGCATAGCAGATTTCAAAGGCGGTGTGGATTTCCCACCCATTTGGCACAAACAATGCAGGATGTGCATTGAGGAGGAATCCACTCTCGCACTTCTTACCGAACTTGTGGGCGAGTTGCAGCAGCGCAAAACCTTGCTGGCAGCCTCTGGGCAGCCCAACATTGACCGATACAACGAAGCCACAGGAGAAGACCTGCCACGTTATATCTTCGCCTGTGATGAGATTGCGGAAGTGCTGGATAAGACTGGTTTGAACAAGCCACAGAAAGAGGTTGTAGAAAAGATTGAGAGCAAGCTTTCTATGATCGCACGACAGGGTCGCGCCTTTGGTATCCACTTGATTCTTGCCACCCAGCGTCCGGATGCCAACATTCTTTCCGGCCAGATCAAGAACAATGTAAACTGCCGGATCTGTGGCCGTGCTGACACGATCCTGTCACAAATTATCCTGGACAGCACGGCTGCGGCAGAGCAAATCCCCAAGGATGCCCGTGGTCGTTTTCTACTCCACGACGGCACCCTTTTCCAAGCCTATTGGTTCGATGACAGAGGAGGTTGATACTATGACATCATCTAACCTGCAAAATAAATATCCACCTGTCCTCTGTGTGAGGCAGGTGGCTGAAATACTGGTAGTCAGTCATAACACCGCGTATGAGTTGGTTCGTTCCGGGACGATTCATAGTGTCCGTGTTGGACGCAACTATCGCATCCCCCTGGAAGCGGTGATCGACTACCTGAGCAAGCACTAATCTCGTTGCGGATTGACCGCTTGTATGGTATAATATAGGTGTACCTGCTATGCGGCAACGAAAGGAGTAATATTTATGCCGCAAAGCAAAAAATCCACTTCCGGTATGGGATCCATTCGCAAAGTCACCAAGGTAGTAAAAGGCAAAGAGTATACCTACTATGAAGCCAGATACACCGAGGGTTTTGATCCCGGAACCGGAAAGCAAATCCAACGCAGCATCACCGATAAATCTAAGAAGGTTGTTGCACAGAAATTGAAGGATGCACTGTACAGTCTTGATAGGGGTGACTATGTTGCCCCTTGTAAAATGACTGTTGGAGAATGGCTTGATAAATGGGCCGAGGATTACCTCGGCTCTGTCAAGCCCGCTACTGTTTGTGCATACAAAGCTATCATCAAGACCCACTTGAAACCCGGTTTAGGTGCTGTAAAGTTGAGCGCGCTGGATACGCATATTATCCAGAATTTCTACAACAATCTAATATCCCCTCAAAAGGACAAGAAAGCAGCCTCGCCCAAAACCGTCAAGAACACTCACGGTGTTCTCCACAAAGCTTTACAGCAGGCCGTGTCCAACGGATATCTGAGAACAAACCCAGCGGATGCCTGTGTTCTACCCCGCGTAGAAAAGAAGCAGATCAAACCGTTGGATGAGGATCAGATTACAGCCTTTCTGAAGGCTATTCGTGGACATCAGTTTGAATACCTCTTTGTGGTGACACTCTTTACCGGAATGCGTGAGTCTGAAGCCTTGGGATTGACCTGGGACTGTGTGAATTTTGAAAACAGCACGATCACCATAAACAAGCAGCTTCAGATGGTGCGTGGAGGTAACGGTGAATACCGGCTTGCACCCACCAAGAACAGTAAATGCAGAACTGTATCCACAGCTCCCTTCGTTGCAGATACTTTGCGTAAGGTACAGCGCGAACAGCAGGCAAATAAGGCTCGCTGCGGGACAATGTGGAACGAGAACGGCTTTGTGTTTACAAATCCCTTGGGAGAGAACCTTAAGACCCACACCGTTTATAAGAATTTCAAAACGGTTGTAAGGAAACTTGGGTATGATAACGCAAGATTTCATGATCTGCGCCACTCATATGCAGTTGCAAGCATCAAATCCGGTGACGATATCAAGACAGTTCAAGAGAATTTAGGGCACGCAACCGCATCTTTTACCCTTGATGTATATGGACATGTTACAGATCAGATGAAACGTGACAGCGCTGCAAGAATGGAGAAGTTTATACTCTCGGTAAGTCAATAAGGGGAAACACAAGGGGAAACCGCAAAATTCCTTCTTCCGCAAATTTATGATTCCTAACATAAGTACCGGAAAATGCGTAAAAGCATAGAAAAATCCCGGTATTCATAACGAATACCGGGAAAATCTTATGGCGGAGAAGGAGGGATTTGAACCCTCGATACCCTTTTGGGGTATACACGATTTCCAATCGTGCGCGCTCGGCCAGCTACGCGACTTCTCCATAAAGCGCTTTCTTGCGGTCAGCCTTGATATATTACAATACTTGGGCCGGTTTGTCAAGTGTTTCTTTTCTTTTTTTGTAAAGTTTGCGAAGAAAAAGTTTATGTTCCGGTGAAAAGAAATTCAATGTTTCTTCACTATTTTCACTTCCGATGTGATATAATAAAATCAGAGAACAGGAACGATGGGGAATGCCGATGCCGCGGAAATC
Organism: Faecousia sp.; assembly: GCA_045576415.1. Taxonomy (GTDB): domain Bacteria; phylum Bacillota; class Clostridia; order Oscillospirales; family Oscillospiraceae; genus Faecousia. Next base: position 15,947 of record JAZNGJ010000074.1, read on the forward strand.
TTCGCGGATATGCCGACGGCATTTCTGTGACAGATCGAACCTGAAAGAACATAGGATACAGGCAGCAGCTCCTGCCGGGCTGCTGCCCCATTATGAGGAATTATGCAGATATTACTAACGGAACAATCACTGAATACAGCGAAAATAACATACGAAACGCATATGCACAGGGATTTTCCCGAAAATGAGCGCAAACCTTGGGAAATAACCCTAAGTCTTTATAACCGGGGAATTTATGAGATGCTGGAAGCCCGGTGGGAAGGAAAGATGGTTGGCTACGCATGGATGGTCTGCCCGGAGGGAGAGTCCGCTCTGATCGACTATTTGGCGGTGCTGCCCGAATACAGAGGCAGCGGCATTGGCGGAGCGATCCTGAAAGCACTTTCCGAGCGTTACCGTTTACGCAGGCAGCGTTTGCTATTGGAGAGTGAGTTTCCCGAGGAAGCACCGGATCCACAGATCGCAGCCCGCCGCCTTGGCTTCTATGCAAGATCCGGCTTTCTGGACACCGGTGTGCAAGTACGCTTGTTCGGCGTAAGATTCTGCATTTTGTCTGATGATGCAGATGTAAGCGCAAGGGAGCAGATGCTGCACCTTTATACTGCCATGTTTCCGGGAGAACTGTATCAGCGTGCAGTGAAATTCCTGAACTGAATAGAATCGCCCGGAGCCTTGCGGCTTCGGGCGGCTTGTTATTCTTCTTCCTGCTTATCTCCATCCAACTGCTGGATCATGGGAGAGTGTGTGTAATAAATTCTCGCATAACCTATAAACGCAACCACCATAGAAATGCAGTCGATGGCGGTGATGATGGCAATTGCTTCTTTGCTCAGATGGGGCATCATGACCAGAATGATCAGACTGACAAAAAGAACTGTGGTACAGATCTTGCCGGAGATCAGTGCGCCGGTAAGCATCTTTCCTTTCCGCAATGTCAGCAAGCCCGCGATCAGCTGGAAGCCTTCTTTAATAACAAAAAGAATGACCAGCGTCCAAATCACCGGATTGCGAATGGCAAGGCAAAGGATCAGGGTGAACTGCGTAGCTTTGTCTGCCAGTGGGTCAAGGATCTTGCCTACGGTGGAGATCATATTAAAATGTCTGGCGATTTTGCCATCGATCGCATCTGTCAGACAGGATACCGCCAAAATACCGGCAGCGATAAAGTGATCCGTGGGGTCATTGGCATTGAGGTAGATCACCATATAGATGGGGATCAAGACCAGACGGAACAGGCTGAGCAGATTGGGGATGGTCAGAAGATCTTTTTTCCAATTCTTTATGATCATGATACTTCCTCCGGGTGTTCGGTCATGCACAATAACCGATACTACCTATTATAGGCAATTTTTCAGGATAATCAAGAATAATCTTAGAAATAATTGTAAATTTAGTATTTCCTTGGCTGCAGGGGGCTGTTTCTATCCGGTTCGGTGTTTGTTCTCGGATTTGTGATCAGCCGGGAGGCAAGGGGATAGTGGTTTGCAAGCGCATTCCAGGTGATTTTATCCAGTTCGCCTGTGGCCGGCAGCAGACTCAATGACTGGAAGGCAGAAAGGGAATTGCTGGTCGGCAGATCAAGGATCCCGCTCATGGCGGGTTCCGGGATGCTCCCATAGGCTTGAGACAGGACGATCAGCATTCCCTGCGCAAGATACAGATTGGGATGTCGCTCTCCCAGTCGGATGACTTGATTCGGATCCAGTATGACCTCAATAGGCTGCGCCTCGCCAACCAGAATGAGCGCAGGTTCATAATCCGCGACAATGAGATCCCATGTGGTTTGATCAGCGGTTCCGGTAACCGGCAGCCCCTTTCTCCGCTGAAACGCGGAAACGGCGGCCATTGTATTTTGTCCGTAAATACCATCTGGGATCACACTTGGCTGTGACGCGTCACTTTCGGCGATGACGCGCAGCATGGTCTGCAGACTTCGGACAGGCTGGGCAACAAATGATTCCGGTGGTCTCATCGAATCACCTCCTGACGAATGGGATCCTGCTGCCCCATTTGCAGCGTATTTCCCGGATATTGTGTCAAGGCCGTCGTTTTGGAATAACGGCTTCTTATCTGGTTTTGGGCAGCAAATGCGGTGACGGCCTGGGTCGTGCGCGGAAATACTTCCGGATCCCGCAGGCTGGTGTTTTCAATACCCGAAAACTGATCATAGATCTCATCCCAGGTCGCTGCATCGACAGCGCCTGTCTGGGGAAGACCGAGCCACTGCTGCGCGCCGATCACGGCGTTTCTGGTGGCGGGACCGAAAATGCCGTCTACTTCCACCGGCGGAACTTCGGATATGTATGCGGACAGCACGGAGAGCATATATTGCAGATGCCGCACCTTGTCGCCGGTGTCGCCTTCATACAGGGAATTTGGGTATTCCCAATTGATAGAATAGAATTGCTGCCCCTGACTCCTCAGCTCAGACAGGGAAGTGACAGCCGTATATAACCGCACCAATGCATACCATGTGGCAGGGCCCACAACACCGTCCGGTGTCAGATCAAAAATTTCCTGAAATGCCCGGACTGAGGCTTCCGTCTGGCTGCCGAATATACCGTCGACAGTGGGAACCTTTGGAATGGCCGGGTAGTTTTGGGATATCCGGTTAAGTTCTGTTTGGATCACGACCACATTTGGGCCTGTGCTGCCCCGGCGTAAGGGGGTACCGGGATAGGAAGAAGTGATCCCGCGGATGGGAGCGTTTGTAACGATCTCTACATTTCCGTAGTAATTTCGCAGGATCTGCGTGGAGTTCAGACCCTGCCGGGCCAGATTCTGGCTGCCCCATTGGCTCAAGCCTTCGCAGGTGACGGTGGTGCCGTTGCAGAATTTGGCGGCCAGAGGCTCCACAAAGCCCGGCCGGCGAAGATAATCATTAAATAACTCATCCGCTACCCGGGAAACGCTGCTGAAATAGCTCCTGCCGTTTACAAAGAACTGGTCATAGGCGGTGTTGTTGGTAATATCAAAATCATAACCCCTGCTGCGGTAAAATTCCGTATACACCCGGTTCAGCGCAAAGGATACGATGGCCAGAATATTGGCACGGATGGCGCTGTCGTCCCATGTTGGATAGATCTCACTGGAAGCTACATTCTTGACATAATCGATAAACGGCACAGTCACATTGGGCGCGTTGGACGATGGAGCACCCAAATGGACGGTGATCCTCTGGGGTACGAAGGGAATTACGGTTGGCATGGCTTCCTCCTATAGATTCTGCGGTGGGGTATCATAGTCTTCTGCCTGATTCCATGTACCCGGCAGCTCGGCAAGGGGTATCATTTCCAGATCCTGATTGGTGGTAGTATCTGCGAAAACCTGAACCCTTTCCGCCGTGATCTGTTCGTAGCCACGGAGCCTTGCGTGGATATTTACGGTGGCGAAGGGGATCTCTCCCGTATCCGGTGTCTGGCTGGCGGAAAGCTCCGGAACCGGAAGCTCAATGGGCGTGATCCGCCCGCTGCGGTCGGTAAGCCGCATGGCGATGGCAGTTCCGTCCGATGCAGTGACGGTTACAGCTACCCCCTGGAGCGGGATTTGAGCAAAGCTGGAATAAGCATGGACCTGTATGTAGCCTGTGGCAGGCAAAAGGATCCCTCCTTTCTGGATTCAGAATATGATATGCACAAGGCAGACGCGGCGTGCAAAAAGGGCACCGGTTTTGCCGGTGCCGCATTTTACAGAAAAGGCTGCATTTGCTTGATGTTGGCAGTTTCAAAGGATAAAAGCTTATCGCAAAGCGCAGTGACCTTCTCATCCTTCTCATAGTGCTGGTGTGCGTTTTTGAGACCGGTGATCATACCCCGGGTGTTGCCCTGGATCATCATTGCGGCGATCTTCGAATCCTTGTTGCCGCCCATGAGCTTCATCTGTGACATCGTTTCAGACATTGCCCGGATGCTGGGATTCAGCTCATGCAGCTGCCAGCCGCGGTGCTTGGCAAGCGCATGAACTTCCGTTTCAATGCTGTCATATTCCCGCAATTGGTCGGAAAGTGCTTTTTTTAGATCTGAATTTGTGGCGGAATTCTGTACACTGCGGATGCCAATCTGTCCCATTTGCGTGGTTTTGAGCAGAGAGGACAGGATTTCTTTGTTGCTTTTCATTTTTATCACCCGGAGTCAGTTTTTGCAGCGGACGGTGAAGCATGCGTGCCATTTTTTTGAATTCATGCATAGGATGTTGACATGAAAGGGGGATTCATATGTGCGCGATCGCGGGAATCCTTGATTTGAAGTCAAATGACACGCTGGTGCAAAAAATGCTGAAAACCATGAGTCGCAGAGGGCCGGATGCGGAATCCCATTTCAGTGATCGGGAGTGCACGCTGCTTCACGCACGGCTGGCGGTGATCGACATTGCCGGCGGCAGTCAGCCTATGACATGGTGCGCAGAAGAGGAAACCTATACGATAGTCTATAACGGGGAACTATACAATACTGATCAGCTGCGGCAGGAACTGAGCAAGCTTGGACATTGTTTTACCGGACATTCCGATACGGAAGTGCTGCTTCATGCGTATGGTCAGTGGGGAGAAGACTGTCTGCACAAGTGCAACGGGATCTTTGCCTTTGCCGTTTGGGAGCATCGTGCCCGGAGACTCTTCCTTGCCCGGGACCGGATGGGCGTCAAACCGTTGTTTTATAAGCTGCACGAAGGCGGTTTGCTGTTTTCTTCGGAGATCAAGACGATTCTGACATATCCGACGGTGCGTGCGGAGCTGGATGCACAGGGAGCGGCAGAAATTTTGCTGCTTGGGCCAGGCAGAACGCCCGGCTGCGGTGTGTTTCACGGGATCATGGAACTGGAGCCGGGGTGCTGCGGCTGCTATCAGCATGGGAAATTCCATCATCACCGCTATTGGTCGCTGAAAGACCGGGAGCATCGAGAGAGTTTTGAAGAAACTGCTGAGCATGTGCGCTATCTTGTTGTGGATGCCATCAAGCGGCAAATGGTCTCGGATGTGCCCATTGGAACATTCCTGTCCGGCGGCCTTGACTCCAGCCTGATCACGGCGCTGTGCGCCCGTCAGATGCAACAGCAGGGGAAAAAACTCAAAACTTTTTCTGTTGACTATGTGGACAATGACAAGTATTTCGTTCCCACAAAATTTCAGCCGAACTGCGACGGGCATTATATCCGTCTGATGCAGGACGCGCTCGGAACGGATCACCACTGGTGCGTAATTTCTCCGGAAGAGCTGCTTGCGGCCATGGAAGAATCGGTAGAAGCCCGTGATCTTCCGGGAATGGCAGATGTGGATATGTCGCTGCTGGTATTCTGCCGCCAGATCCGGCAGGAAGTGACGGTTGCGCTGTCCGGCGAATGCGCAGATGAGATCTTCGGCGGATATCCGTGGTACCGGGATCCGGAGGTGCGGAGCAGGGAAGGCTTCCCCTGGGCGCAGAACACACTGCAGCGCTGCGAAATGCTGGCACCCGCGCTTGCAGACAAGATCGACGGCCAGGCATATGTCCGCAGCCGCTATGAAGATACTTGCAGAAACAGCGACATTCTTCCGGGCACACCGCCGTTGGAGCGGAGAATGAAGGAAATGGTCAATCTGAATCAGCAGTGGTTCATGCAGACATTACTGGACAGAAAAGACAGAATGAGCATGTACTGGGGGCTGGAGGTTCGGGTACCCTTCTGTGACCATCGGATCGCAGAATACCTTTACGGTGTTCCTTGGGAATTTAAGGATCACCGAGGCAGGGAAAAAGGACTGCTGCGTGTGGCAATGCAGGGGATCCTGCCGGATGAGGTGCTTTGGCGGAAGAAGAGCCCCTATCCGAAAACCTGGGATCCGAAGTACTTGGAGCTGGTGAGCCGGCAGCTGAAGGCGGTTTTGGCGCAAAAGGATTCTCCACTGTTCCAGCTGGTCACCCGGGAGGAGGCAGAGCGGGTACTGACCGATCAGTCACCGTGGCCATGGTACGGCCAGCTGATGCGTACGCCCCAGACAATCTGCTATCTTTTGCAGATCGAATATTGGCTGCGGCAATATCATGTAGAATTTACCTGGTAACAGAGACTGCACGCAATGAAAAGGTCAGGAACAGTTTTGTTCCTGACCTTTTACTCAATTCTTGAATTTAAGCAGGATGGTACCGTCTTCCTGATACAGGACACCCTCGCCTTCAAAACTGAGCTTGTCGATTTTGGACAAATACTCAGAAATCGTGGGATAATCCTGCCGGGCATTTGCCAATACCTTTTTGGCTTCCGATGCATCTTGACGCAGCAGATGGGCTGCGACACCCGCCTGCAGCTTCGCACTGACAACACAGGCAAGATAGGGATCCGTTATGTAGAAATCGTCACCGTGGCTGTGACCCACGCAGCCGCCTGCATAGGGGTGTATGGCCGGCATGATACTGCAGATATCTCCCATGTCGCTGCAGCCGGTACCCCAGCCGTCGGTAAATCGAACCTTGTCTTCCGGCAAAAGCATCTTAGCAACATTGCGGAATACCTCAGCCATGGTTCTGTCATTGTCCCGGGGGGCATAGCCGTGCTGATCCTTCAGATGAATGCTGCAGCCCATAGCGGCGGCTGCACCGGTAAATGCGCGATTGATCTTCTCGTTTTCCCGGGCAATCGCGTCCATAGAGGCACCGCGCACATAACTTTCCATAATTACTTTATCGGGTATGGCGTTCACAGCAGAACCGCCGGCAGTGATGATCGGATGGAAACGAATAGTCTCGGAATCCTGGAATGTCTCGCGAATCGCGTTGGCGGCTGTCATGGCGCAGTTGGCAGCATATAATGCGTTAATGCCCAAATGGGGTGCTCCGCCGGCGTGAGAGCTTTTTCCGGTAAAAACAACTTCTTTTGTAATACAGCCATTGCTGCCGCGGTTGCAGGAAATAGTATCTACACCACCTGTATGGACCATCATGGCAAGATCTACGCCATCTAAAATTCCCCGGTGCAAAAACTCCTGCTTGCCGCCCAGATAACGGATGACACCCTCTTTTTGAAGCTGTGTTCGGAATGAAATCTCGATGAGTTCCTCAGCTGGAACTACGATCAAACGGATGCTACCGGACAGACTGTCCAAAGCGCCGAAGGCCTTAAAAGCGGTAGCAATACCGAGCATAGCAGCGCACTGACAATGGTGGCCGCAGGCGTGTACCGCACCGGTCTGCGGATCACACTCCGGGTGCGTGGGCACGATCAGAGAGTCCATTTCTGCGAAGATCGCCAGCTTAGGACCTGGACGACCGGTTTCCAGATCTGTGTAGAAGCCAGGGATATTACCTGCTTCCGTGACCGTGTATCCCATAGCTTCAAACTTTTCTTTCATATATGCATGGGTTTTCCATTCGCGATAACCGCTTTCCGGATTATTCCAAATATGACGCTCTGCACTGAGGATCATTTCTTTTGCATTTTCAACCGCATGGAACAGTAATTGTGTATCCATTTCGCGCCTCCAAATGATAAATTAATTATACGTATCATAGCATATCGTGGAACAATGTGCAAGTTTTGCTTTGTGAAGTAACGCTCTGCAGGCGCAAGGAAATGGATAAAAGCGGAGCATAATTTTGTCAAATTGCCCACATGAAAAGTGAAGTAAGATGTGTTAAAATACAATAAAAAAATTAAAACGGAGGAAGGTAAAATGTTTCGTGTAGGCAGCTTTGTCGTGTACGGCGTTCACGGTGTATGCAGGATCGTGGAAACGGAAGAGCGAACAGTAGACCGCAAGCATGTTTCCTATTATGTTCTGGAGCCTGCGGAGCAGAGCGGTGCCCGCTATCTGGTTCCCATGCACAATCAAGCTGCCGTAAGCAAGCTGCGGCCGGTGCTGAGCCGTGATGAACTGAATGCGCTGCTTCGCAGTGAGGAGGTTCGGGGCCAAGAGTGGATTGCCGATGAAAACCGCCGCAAGCAGACCTACCGGGAGCTGATCGTCTCCGGAGACCGGGCGGCGTTGATCCGTATGGTGGGTGCCCTGCACCGGCACAAGTCAGAGCAGGAAGCTGCCGGAAGAAAGTTTCATCTGTGCGACGAGAATTTCTTGCGGGATGCAGAGAAGATGTTGAACGCGGAGTTCTCTCTGGTTCTTGGAATTGAACCCGGCCAGGTAGGAAGCTACATTTTAACGGTTATGGGAGAGGTATAAACCATATATCTGTGCAGCAGTCACAAATTTTGTGGCTGCTGCTTATTTATATTGACAAATCTAAATGATTGCGTATAATTGTATACAATAAAACAAGGATTCATTCGAAAGGGGCGTTCGCTATGCTCGAGATTTCCAATAAAACCAATCTGCTGGAGCAAAAATCCTACAAGTATTCTCTTCAGGATGTTGCTGAGCCGAACCTGCAGCGGGATCTCTATTCTTACGGAACGGTTCCCAAGGTGGCGTTCAACCACCGCAGGGTGCCCATGAATATGCCGGAAGAGATCTGGATCACGGATACATCCTTGCGTGACGGCCAGCAGTCTGTTGAGCCATATTCTGTGGATCAGATTGTGAAGATCTACCAACTGCTCAGCAAGCTGGGCGGCCCTTACGGCATTATCCGCCAGACGGAATTCTTTATTTACAGCAAAAAGGACCGGGAAGCCATTGAAAAGTGCATGGGTCTGGATCTGAAATTTCCGGAGATCACCAGCTGGATCCGCGCAAGTAAGGATGATTTCAAGCTGGTTCGGGAACTGGGCATCAAGGAGACCGGCATCCTAGTCAGCTGCAGCGATTATCACATCTTCAAAAAGATGAAGATGACCCGCGGTCAGGCGCTGGAATACTATCTGGCAACCATTAAGGATGCTTTTGCCGCCGGAGTCATTCCCAGATGCCATCTGGAGGATATCACCCGTGCTGACTTCTACGGTTTTGTTGTTCCCTTTGTCAATGAACTGCAGAAGCTGTCCGCTGAGGCTGGTATCCCCGTAAAGATCCGCGCCTGCGATACCATGGGCTACGGCGTTCCTTATACGGAAGCGGCTATGCCCCGATCCGTTGCCGGTATCATTTACGGTCTGCAGCATTATTCCGATGTTCCCAGCGAGTGTCTGGAATGGCACGGTCACAACGATTTCTATAAGGGCGTTGCCAATGCCTCTACCGCGTGGCTCTATGGTGCCTGCGCTGTTAACTGCAGCTTGCTGGGCATCGGTGAGCGAACCGGCAATGTGCCGCTGGAAGCGATGGTCTTTGAATATGCATCTCTGCGCGGCTCGCTGGACGGTATGGATCCGACCGTTATTACAGAAATCGGTGACTTTTTCCGCAATGACATCGGTTACGACATTCCGCCTATGACTCCCTTTGTCGGTCGCAGCTTCAACGCGACGAGAGCCGGTATTCACGCAGACGGACTTTTGAAGGATGCAGAGATCTACACGATCTTCGATACAGGCAAGCTGCTGAACCGCCCTGCCGTTGTGGAGATCAGCAAGACTTCCGGACTTGCGGGCATTGCCTACTGGATCAATCAGAATTTCCGGCTGAAGGGCGAGGATGAGATCCAGAAGCATGACCCGGTCGTGGAAGCAATGAAGAACTGGATCGATCAAGAATATGAGGACGGCCGCCAGACGGTAATGACCGATAAGGAACTGGATGCCATGGTCGAACGCCTGGCACCCGGCCGGTTTAAGAAAGTGTAAGGAGGCACAGGGTATGGCAGATTTTAAAACCGTTTCCCTGGCAGACCAGGTTTTTGAAAAGCTGGAAAATGATATTATTCTCGGTGTTTATCCCCGTGGTGAGGTTCTGACGGAACTGAAGCTGGTAGAGCAGCTAGGTGTCAGCAGAACACCCATCCGTGAGGCGCTGCGCCGGCTGGAGCAGGAGCGGCTCATCGAGGACTCCGGTAAGGGCTCTGTGGTTTTGGGTATTACTGAAGAAGATCTGGAGGATATTATGAATATCCGCCACCATATTGAGGCTCTGGCGGCTTATTATGCGGCAGTTAATATCACACCGGAGCGTGTGCAGGAATTGGCTCATATTATGGATCTGCAGGATTTCTACTATTCCAAGTGGGATGTGGAGCATCTGCGGCAGGCGGATGATGCCTTCCATGATGCCATTTGCACTTTGAGCGAGCGTACAGTGATCATCGATACACTGATCCCCTTGCACCGCAAGACCCGCCGATATCGCAGGATCGCTTTCAGCGATAAGGATCGGGCGGGTGTATCGCTGCAGGAGCACCGCGGTATTTTTGAAGCCATTGCCGCAGGTGACGCGGAACTGGCGAAATGCCTGACTGCCCAGCACATTGACCACGCCAAAGCACATATGATCAAAAGAGGGTAACAAGAATGGGAAAGACGATTGCACAGAAAATTATTGCAGCGCACCTGGTTTCCGGAGACATGACGCCCGGCAGCGAGGTCGCGATCAAAATTGACCAGACACTGACGCAGGATGCCACCGGCACCATGGCGTATTTGGAATTTGAGACCATGGGCATTCCCAAGGTCAAAACGGAGTTTTCCATTGCCTATGTTGACCACAATACCCTGCAGTGCGGCTTTGAAAATGCTGACGATCACCGATACTTGCAGACGGTTGCCGCGAAGCACGGTGTCCATTTCTCCCGGCCCGGCAACGGTATTTGCCATCAGGTGCACTTGGAGCGCTTTGGCAAGCCCGGAAAGACCCTGATCGGCTCCGACAGCCATACGCCTACCGGCGGAGGTCTGGGCATGCTGTCCTTTGGCGCAGGCGGTATGGATGTTGCGGTGGCCATGGGTGGCGGTGCGTACTATATCACCATGCCCAAGATGTTCAAGGTCAATCTGACCGGCGCGCTTCGTCCCTTTGTGACGGCTAAGGATGTGAGTCTTGAGCTGCTGCGGATCTTGTCTGTTAAGGGCGGCGTTGGCGCCATCATTGAGTGGGGCGGCGAGGGTGTTACCACGCTGAGCGTTCCGGAGCGTGCCACCATCACCAATATGGGCACGGAGCTGGGCGCTACCACATCCATTTTCCCTGCTGACGAGACCACCAGAGCCTTTCTGGCGGCACAGGGCAGAGAAGAGGACTATACGCCTGTGTTCAGCGACGAGGATGCGGTGTATGACCGCATTATCGATATTGATCTTTCCACCTTGATGCCCATGATAGCCTGCCCCCACAGCCCTGATAATGTGGTGGAAGTGGCATCGCTGAAGGATGTGAAGGTGGATCAGGTCTGTATCGGTTCCTGCACCAATTCTTCCTTGCAGGATCTTTTGAAGGTTGCTGCTATGCTGAAGGGCAAGACCATTGCTCCCGGTGTCAGCCTTTCCATTTCTCCCGGCTCCCGCCAGGTGCTGACAGAACTGGCCGAATGCGGCGCGCTGACCGATATCCTCGCCAGCGGCGCGCGGCTTCTGGAATGTGCCTGCGGTCCTTGTATCGGCATGGGCTTCTCTCCCAGCTCCGGTGGCGTGAGTCTGCGTACCTTTAACCGCAACTTCCTCGGAAGAAGCGGAACCAAGGACGGTCAGGTCTATCTGGTATCCCCGGAAACCGCTGTTGCATCCGCACTGACCGGTTACATCACCGATCCCATGACCTGCGATCCCATTGCCCCTGTAGTGCTGCCGGCAAAATTCAAGATCGATGATTCCGCTGTACTCGCTCCTGCTGCCGATGGGGAAGAAGTAGAAGTCCTTCGCGGCCCCAACATCAAGGAATTCCCCAAGTCCAAGGCCTTTGCGGAAGAACTGACAGCGACAGCAGTGCTGAAAGTAGGCGATAATATCACCACCGATCATATTATGCCTGCCGGTGCCAAGATCCTGCCTTACCGTTCCAATATTCCCCACCTCAGCAAGTTCTGCTTTGAGGTCTGTGACCCTACATTCCCGGAGCGTGCCAAGGCAGCAGGGGACGGCATCATCATCGGCGGCAGTAACTACGGACAGGGATCTTCCCGGGAGCATGCGGCTCTGGTGCCCATGTACTTAGGCATTCGCTGCGTGATCGCCAAAAGCTTTGCCCGTATTCACATTGCCAATCTGATCAATGCCGGCATTCTGCCTATGACATTTGAGGATCCCGCGGACTATGACGCTCTGGAACAGGATCATGTGCTGAAGCTCAGCGACATTAAGGCCGGTATGGCACAGGGCAAGATCTGTGTGACGGATGAAACTACCGGAAAGAAAATCTACGCACTTTGCAATTTGACAGACCGCCAGCAGGCGATTTTAATGGCCGGCGGACTGCTGAACTACACCAAGGAGGGCGGACTGTAATGAATGATGTTATGAAGGCCTGCGAGGCATTTAAGGTGCTGCTGGAAGAGCAGATGCAGCGCATTGCCAATATGAACTGCGAAAAGACCGATTTTACCACCAAGAAAACCGTCACCATCGGTGTTGTGGACGGCGACGGCATCGGCCCCATCATCACCCAGCAGGCCACCCGGGTGCTGAAAAAGCTGCTGGCGGATGAGGTTGCAAACGGCACGATTGTTATCAAGGAAATTCAAGGACTGACCATCGAAAACAGATTGGCGCAAAATAAGCCCATCCCCGATGATGTTCTGGCTGAGATCAAGACCTGTGATGTGATCCTCAAGGGCCCCACCACCACCCCCCACGGCGGCACGATGGAAAGTGCAAATGTTTCCATGCGGCGGGAACTGGATCTGTATGCCAATTGCCGCCCCGTCTGCATTCCCGAGCAGGGCATCGACTGGATGTTCTACCGGGAAAATACGGAAGGCGAGTATGTCCTTGGCAGCCGGGGTGTTGAACTGCCCGGTATGGCAGTGGATTTCAAGGTTACTACCGATGCCGGAACCAGAAGAATTGCCCGGGCGGCGTTTGAGTATGCCAAGAATAACGGCAAGACCCATCTGTCTGTGGTCACTAAGGCGAATATCATGAAAAAGACCGACGGTAAGTTTACCGCCATTGCCCATGAGATCGCCAAGGACTATCCCGGTATTACCGTGGAGGACTACTACATCGACATCATGACCGCAAACCTTTTGAAGGAAGGATTGCGGGAGAAGTTCCAGGTTGTGCTGCTGCCCAACCTCTACGGTGACATCATCACTGATGAAGCTGCCCAGCTGCAGGGCGGTGTTGGTACTGCAGGAAGCGCCAATATTGGCGACCGCTATGCCATGTTTGAGGCCATCCATGGTTCTGCGCCCCGTATGATCGAGCGTGGCATGGGGCATTATGCCAACCCCGACAGCATTCTTAAGGCTGCCGCTATGCTGCTGAGGCATATCTGTCGTGCAGATGCCGCCGCAAAGTTGGAAAAGGCTATCAACGAGTGCCCATTGACCGTCAAGTCCGACGGCTCTGCTGCCACCTGCGCGGAATACGCCGATAAGATCATGGAAATGCTTTGATTTTCAAAAAACTGCTCCGCATGGAGCAGTTTTTTGCTTGCGTATACCGCAATGTGTGCTATAATGAAGAAAAATCAGAAAAGGCGGGTTACTTATGAGCAGAGCAGACGAGCTTTACAGACAGACATGTATCGATATTCTGGAAAACGGTTTTTCCGATGAGGGATTGGAGGTTCGTCCCCACTGGGCGGACGGAACTCCTGCACACACCATTAAAAAGTTCGGTGTTGTGAACCGCTATAATCTGGCGGAAGAATTCCCCATTATGACCCTGCGCCGCACTTACTGGAAGAGCGCGGTGGATGAGCTGCTTTGGATCTGGCAGAAGAAGTCCAACCGGATCTGTGATCTGGGAAGCCATGTCTGGGACGAATGGGCAGAGGAGGACGGCACCATCGGCAAGGCCTACGGCTACCAACTGGGCATCAAGCACCAGTATAAGGAAGGAATGTTCGATCAGGTGGACAGGGTGATCTTCGATTTGAAGAACAATCCCGCTTCTCGCCGGATCATGACCAATATCTATAACTTTGAAGATCTGCATGAAATGAACCTGTACCCCTGCGCGTATTCCATGACCTTCAATGTCACCGGAAATAAGCTGAATGCCATCCTCAATCAGCGCTCTCAGGATATGCTTACCGCCAACAACTGGAATGTTGTGCAGTACGCCGTGCTGACCCATATGATGGCCCAGGTTTCCGGCCTTGAGGTTGGTGAATTTGTTCATGTCATCGCGGACTGCCACATCTATGACCGCCATATTCCGGCTGTAAAGGCCATGCTGGAGCGCGACGGCTTTGACGCGCCCACCTTTAAGATGGATGAAAGCATTACGGATTTCTATGCCTTCACCAAGGATTCCTTCAAGATGGAGAATTATCAGTACCATCCCTTTGAATTTGAAATTCCCATGGCGATTTAAGGAGAAAATATGGAGCTTATTGTAGCGGTGTATGAAGACTGGGGCATCGGCAAGGACGGCACACAGCCGGTAGCCCTTTCTGCTGACCGGAAATTCTTCCGGGAGACCACCCGGGGTGCTATGGTGATCGTAGGCCGCCGTACCATTGAGGATTTTCCCGGCAAAAAGCCACTGCCCGGCCGGGTGAATGTGGCATTGACCAGATCGGATGCTGAAATACCCGGATTTACGGTTTGCCACAGCCCGGAAGAAGCGGTGGAACTGGCGAAATCCGCTGACCGCGCCATGGTCATCGGCGGCGGCAGTATTTACCGACAGATGCTTGCTTACTGCGATACTGCCTATGTGACCAAGGTGCATACTATGGTAGAATCAGACACCTTTTTCCCGAATCTGGATACCGATCCGGATTGGCATTTGGCCGAGATTCTCCAGTCCGGCGAGGAAAATGGCATTGCTTATGAAATGTGCCTCTATCGGCGGAAGTAAATTTGATCCGGCGGGAAGAATGTAACTTTCCGGCGTTATAAATCATGTTTTTGTGGAATAATCATTCGCAAACGGAAGAACAAATGGTGCAAAAGGAGGATAATTGATTGACTTACGAACAGATCCGGCATGATGAAGCGATCAAGGTATATATTACCCAGGCGGATGCCTCTCTGGGCGCACTGGGTTTTACGGAGCACAGCTTCGCCCATGTCTGCCGTGTGGCGGAGATGACAGGCTATATTATGCAAACCCTGGGCTACGATGCCAGAATGGTAGAGCTGGCGAAAATTGCAGGCTATCTGCATGATATCGGCAATTTGGTGAACCGTGTGGAGCACAGCCAGAGCGGTGCGGTCATGGCATTCCGTATTCTGGATAAAATGGGTTTTCCCGCAGAGGAAATTTCGCTGATCGTCACTGCCATCGGCAATCATGACGAGGGAACCGGCGTACCGGTGAACCCGCTGGCGGCAGCGCTGATTCTGGCAGATAAATCCGATGTCCGCCGCAGCAGAGTCAGGACCAAGGATACTGAGAAATTTGATATCCATGACCGTGTCAATTACTCTGTTACGAAATCGGAGCTGAAGATCAACGAGGCACATACACTGGTGAAGCTGAAGCTCTCGGTCGATACCCATTTCAGTTCCGTGATGGATTATTTTGAGATATTCATGAACCGGATGATCCTTTGCCGGCAGGCTGCCAACAAACTGGGGCTGCAGTTCAAGCTAATGATCAATGAGCAGCAGATGCTCTGAGGAGAAAGTTATGAATCATACTGTCGTCCATTTGAAAGAGCATTTCTCTTTTTTGGGAGAAAACGGCTGCGATCCGAAGCTTACCCTGTATTTGCCGCAAAATATTGCTGCCATGGGAAGACAGGACTGGCTGCGGCCTACGATCCTTGTGTGTCCGGGTGGTGCGTATTCGGATATTTCCGAACGGGAATCGGAGCCCATCGCGCTGCAGTTTCTGGTAAAGGGCTATAATGTGCTTGTACTGCAGTATTCCTGTGCACCGAACTGCTTTCCAATACAAATTCGTGAAGTTGCGGCAGCCATGGAGCTGATATATCAGAATTCTGCTCAGTGGCACTGTGATACCAATCGTGTTGCTATTATGGGTTTCTCTGCCGGCGGGCATTTGGCGGCACACTATTCTACTTGTTATGACTGTGCGGAAGTTCGCGAAGTATTCCCGGACAGTAAACCGGTGCAGGCATCTATTTTGGGTTACCCTGTTATAACAGCTTTTACGCCGAACTATCATAGGGGAAGCTTCCGGAATGTATCCGGACATCAGGAACCGACCCGCGCGGATCTGGAAAAATTCTCGCTGGAAAGAAGCGTGACAGTCCACACGCCGCCTGCGTTTTTGTGGCACACCGCGGAGGATGGGGGAGTGCCTGTGCAGAACAGTCTGATCTATGCCCAGGCGCTGGCTGATCATGGGATCCCCTTTGCGCTCCATGTGTATCCTCATGGCGGTCACGGTTTAGCCACTGTAGATGAACAGACCAATAATCAGCTGGATCCTAAAGCCACATATGCCGCGGATTGGATCGACGCGGCGCTGAAATGGCTGAAACTTACATTGTAATAAAAAACTCCCTTCCGAGGAAGGGAGTTTTTTGATGGAAAATTATCTCTGCTGCTGCAGATCGTAGTGGATGTCGTAGGC
This sequence comes from Faecousia sp., assembly GCA_045576415.1. Classification (GTDB taxonomy): domain Bacteria; phylum Bacillota; class Clostridia; order Oscillospirales; family Oscillospiraceae; genus Faecousia. Next base: position 32,390 of record JAZNGJ010000074.1, read on the forward strand.
CTTCTCTTCGTCAGTGAACTTACGCAGCGTGTTGATGGTCTCGCCGCCGTTCCACTTGCGGTCCTCAACATCGTCGGTGGTGCCCATAACAGTAACATTCAGCTGGCGATGACGGGCACGGACATGGTCCCAGACGATGAAGTAGATGTGAGCGAATTCGCCGCCATCCAGAACGCCGTCCTTGATGGTCATGGTCTCGCTGCGGCCGAAGAAAACGGAGCGCAGGTGGCCGTCAGTGTTCATAGAGGTGTAGTTGCCGGGCTCATTGACATAGCGGCCGAACTGAGCGTGGATGGGGCCGGGATGACGGTAATCGCCCTCGTTGGTGTAGTCGGGAATCAGTTTGCGCATGATGTCCAGCAGATCGTGCTGCAGATACTCCAGATCGAAAGTATCGATATCATGGGAGCACTCCTGGATCATGACGGAGCAGGTAGTGTGGTGGGAAGCGATACAGACAGTGCCGTTCTTAACGCCGGAAGCCTTTACGATCTCCATGATCTCCTTGGAAACATCGTGGAAGGTGGGGATCCAGCCGCGGGACTGCAGTTCCAGTTCTTTCTGGTAAACCTTGAATTCCATGCTAAGTTACCTCCAAATATATTTATATGATATGTATGATGCCTGTCCAAACAGGAAGCAGAGGCATCCTTTTCCATTTGCCATTATAGCAACGCTTTTCCCTTTCGTCAATGTGATTTGCAATAATTTTTTTCAGTGTTTTTGACGAAAAGGATAAAATTGTATAAAATGCGAATTGAAATATGCTAAGAAAAGTAATATGCTCTATAATGAACAGCAATGTCCAAATATGTATGAAAAGGAATGTTGTATATGGTATCCAAAGAAGCAATCGCCGCAGCACGGGCTGCCTATGATATCGAGGCCCAGTGTATTACGGAAATGAAGGATTATTTTGACGATGAGCAGTTTGCCAAGGCTGTGGAGCTTTTGAGCAGCGCGCCCCGGATCGGAACTGCCGGCTGCGGCCACTCCGGCATTATCTGCCAGCATATGGCCCATTTGATGTGCTGCATCGAGCGTCCTGCACGGTTTATTTCTCCTGCGGAAGCTGTGCATGGTGCTACTGGATTTCTGCAGCAGGGAGATGTGATGATCTTTGCCTCCCGCGGCGGCAAGACCAAGGAACTGCTGCCCATCGTAGATATCTGCAAGGCCAAGGGTGTTTCTATCATCACCGTAACTGAAAATATGGAATCTCCGCTGGCACAGGCTGCGGATGTGGTGCTGAAGCAGCATGTCAATCGGGAAACCGATAAGTGGAATGCCCAGGGTACCACCAGCACCACCGCGCTCTGCATGATCTTCCATGCTCTGCAGGCTGCGGTCATCGAACAGACCGGCTACCGCGCAGAGCAGTTTGCTTTGATCCATCCCGGTGGAGCGGTCGGCGAGCGCCTGAACAACAAGGCGCTGTAAAAGGAGGAAAGTGTAATGGCGATTTTGTCTCCTTCTCTGCTTTCTGCAGACTATATGAACATGGAGCAGGATATTAAGGCAACAGTTGCTTCCGGTGTCAAATGGCTTCATGTTGACATTATGGACGGCCATTTTGTGCCGAACCTGTCCTTTGGCTACTCCATGGTCAAGGCCATCCGGCCCATTACCGATGCAGTTCTTGATGTGCATCTGATGATCGATACACCCATTCAGTATGCGGAAGAATTCTGTAAGGCCGGTGCCGATTATCTGACCATCCATGTGGAAGCGGATACTCCTGAGAATATCCATAAAACGCTGGATCTGATCCGCAGCCTTGGCGTCAAGCCCGGCATCGTTGTCAAGCCCAAGACTCCTGCGGAGGCCATCGCGCCTTACCTTGAAAAGTGCGACTTGGTTCTGGTGATGACGGTTGAACCCGGCTTTGGCGGCCAGAAATTCATGGCGGACATGATGCCCAAGCTGAAGCAGCTGCGGCAGATGCTGGATGCAGTCAATCCTTCCTGCCACCTGGAAGTTGACGGCGGCGTGGATCTGAATACCTGCGTTACCTGCAAGGAAAACGGCGCAGATGTCTTGGTTGCCGGCTCTGCTTTCTATAAGGTTTCGGACAGAAAGGCTTTTGTAGAAGCCATCGAAGCGTAAAGAATATCCCCCTGCCTGCTGCAGGGGGATCACATATTTGTATCGAAATTGACAAAGGTGTCTTCGGGTGGTAAACTAAGAAAAAAGAATGGGCAGGAATACGCATGAAAGTGACAGTTACCCTCAGCGCCAATGCCGGAGTTTCGATCCACATCGGCGGATACAGGATTTGGATGGATGCGCTGCATACCCAAAAGCAGCCGGGGTTTTCTGCGGTGAACGCATCGCTGCAGAAGCAAATGCTGCAGTGCGAAGCCTTCGAAAAACCGGATTTGATCCTGTATACCCACTGCCATCCGGATCATTTCTCCGAACCCTTGACCTGGGCAGCGAAAACGCTTTGGCCTGATGCTACGATAATGCTGCCGGAGCAGCATTTTGATGATCAGGTTTTGGTCAGTGGTGAAGTATTTGTCCACAGATCAGGTGACCTGACCATACGCTTCATCAAGCTGCCGCATGATGGGGAACAGTATCGTGATTGTGTCCATTATGGATTGCTGATAACGGTTGGCGGGAAAACGATCCTTCTGCCCGGGGATTGCCGTACTGCCGCTGTGGAACTGGCAGAAGCAATCGCGGGATGCAAGATCAATCTTGCTTTGCTGAATTTCCCATGGCTGACACTGAAACGCGGGCAGACTTTTGTGAGTGAAGTTATGGACCCTGGTAATATTTTGCTGTATCATCTTCCTTTTGCACAGGATGACAGCTACGGTTACCGCGCCGCGGCTCAGAAGGCGGCAGAGAATTGGGAAAATACGCAGCTGCTGTGGGAACCGCTGCAGACAATTGAATTCGAATTATGATCAGAAAACCGGAGCGGTTTGCTCTGGTTTTCTCAATTATCTCCGAGTAAGGTTTGGATCAGTTCGTCTTTTGTGATGGCGCCGATGTACTGCGGCAGACAGATGCTTGCCAGCGATTCCGTCAGCGCATCCTTGTGAAATGCACAGCCGGTCAAGGCTTGCTCCAAAGGCTCGATGCTTTCCAGTGCGAGGAAGTCGCCGTAGATTTTGATCAGTGTGATCTTACCGCCGGAAACGGTCATCCGGATGTCCAGAAGTCCGCCGGGCCAGCGCTTCTTATTCTGAATTTCAAATTTCGGTGATCTGCCGTAGTTCCAATCCCATGTGTCATATTTATCCTGCTTCAGTTTTTGGACTGCGGCAAGATCCGCATCGGACAGGACGGGGCGGATGATATTGCTGCCTGCGAGCTGGGTTTTTAAATAGTGCCAGAAACTGCGAATATCCATATCCTCTTTGAGAAATTGCCGGATATTTCCCACCCGGCTGCGGACGGACTTGACGCTCTTGGATTGGAATTTGGTCGGGTCCGGATTCAGCGCGCCGCTGATCATATCCGGGTCGGAGTCAAAGAGAAGCGTTCCGTGGAGCAGCAGCCGGCCTTTGCAAAGCTGCTGGGCAGTACCGGAGATCTTTCGGTCCGATACAAGAATGTCATTTCTGCCGGAAAACCGGGCATCCAGCCCCAGAGTCTTCAGCGCATTTACCACCGGCGAAAGAAACAGCTGGGTTGCAGCCTGATCAATACCTTCCGCATCGGCAATGAAGGAATAATTCAGATTGCCAAGATCATGGTACACTGCGCCGCCGCCGGTATTTCTGCGGATGACACGAATGCCGTGGTCATTTACAAACTGTTGATTGATCTCTTCGGCAGTGTTTTGATTTCTGCCGATGATCACAGCATTGTCATTCTGCCAGAGGATCAGAAGATTGCCATGCCGGAAGTGAGTCAGAATGTATTCTTCAAACGCAAGATTATAGGCAGGATCCGTGGAACGGGTTTCAAAATACTGGATTGCTTCCATGGGAGATTCCCCCTTTTGCGGTATTATACCATATTTTTTCCAATGTCGCAAGGCGGATAAAATTGGGGCTGTAAAATTGAATGCCGTTGTGCTATAATACAAGTAGAAACGCGTGAAAGGATGATACGATGTCTCTGAAGATCGTTGAATTGAATCCGAGTCTGCAACCCTTCGAGGGCGATCTGCAGATGCGGTTAAATAACTATACCGGAACGAAAGAAGCCTTGGTGGGCGATGGCAGCTTAGCTGACTTTGCCAACGGTCATTTGTTTTACGGGTTCCATAAAACAGAAAATGGCTGGTACTATCGGGAGTGGGCTCCCGCGGCTGAAAGAATGTATTTGACCGGCGACTTCTGTGGTTGGGATCGGTACGCATATCCCATGGAAAATAAGGGCAATGGCGTATTTGAACTGTTCCTTCCCGGCGAGAACGCATTGCAGGAGGGCCAGCGTGTCATGGCGGTGGTCGTCCATAACGGGCAGGAGCTGGACCGGATACCTCTGTATGCCACCCGTGTTGTGCAGGATCCCAATGATTACAGCTGGAGTGCAGCCATCCATGAAATGAAGCCCTTTACTTGGACGGATATCAAATTCAAGCCGCAGGAAAAACTGTTTATCTATGAGTGCCATATCGGCATGGCACAGGAAGAAGGCAAGGTCGGCACCTATAACGAGTTCCGTGAAAATGTTCTTCCCCGGATCCGGGATCTTGGCTATAATACCATTCAGATCATGGCTATTATGGAGCATCCTTACTATGCTTCCTTTGGCTACCAGGTAACAAATTTCTTTGCTGCATCCTCCCGGTTTGGCATGCCCGAGGATCTGAAGGCGCTTGTTAACGCAGCACATGAAATGGGCATTGCTGTGCTGCTGGATGTTGTCCACTCCCATGCCTCCAAGAACACCCGGGAGGGTATCAATGAGTTTGACGGAACGGTTTATCAGTTCTTCCATGACGGAGCGAAGGGCGATCACAGCGCGTGGGGAACGAAATGCTTCAATTACGGCAAGCACGAGGTGCTGCATTTCCTGCTGAGCAATCTGAAATTCTGGATGGATGAGTACCATTTTGACGGTTTCCGCTTTGACGGCGTTACCTCCATGCTGTATCACGATCACGGACTTGGGGTTTCCTTTACCGGACCGGACAAGTATTTCTCCATGAATACCGATACGGAAGCAGTAACTTACCTGCAGCTTGCGGCGGATATGGTCAAGCAGATCGATCCCAATGCCATTTTGATCGCGGAGGATATGTCCGCCATGCCCGGTATGTGCCTGCCCATCGAAGAGGGCGGTATCGGCTTTGACTACCGGCTTTCCATGGGTGTGCCGGATATGTGGATCCGACTTCTGAAGGACTGGAAGGACGAGGACTGGGACTTCAACCAGATCTATTTTGAGCTTGCCAACCGCAGACCCGGTGAGAAGGTGATCGGTTACTGCGAATCCCACGATCAGGCGCTGGTGGGCGATAAGACCATTATGTTCCGCCTATGCGACCAGGAAATGTACTGGTCCATGGACACTTGGAACAATAACGGTGTGATAGACCGGGGAATGGCGCTGCATAAGATGCTGCGGATTCTGACCATGTCGCTTGGCGGCGAAGGATATCTGACCTTTATGGGCAATGAATTCGGCCATCCGGAGTGGATTGATTTTCCCAGAGAAGGCAACGGCTGGAGCTATCATTACTGCCGCCGCCAGTGGAGCCTTGCGGATAATCCCGATCTGAAGTACGGATTCCTGCGTGTCTTTGAAAAGGATATGGTCGCCAGCGCCAAGTCCCACGGCGTCATCGGTGGAAATGACAGGCAGCTGCTGGTGCATAACGGAGATAATGTTTTGGCTTACCAGAAGGGCGACGCTGTATTTGTTTACAACTTTGATCCCACCCGTTCCTATGAGGGATACTTTGTTCCTATGGCGGAGGCAGGGGAATACCGGGTGATCCAGTCTACGGACGACTTCTGTTACGGTGGTCATGGACGGATTGCACATCAGAGTTATACCGCTACAGTGCAGCCGGATGGAAGAATAGGATTTCAGGTCTATCTTCCCAGCCGTACGGCAATGGTTTTGGAAAAAGTATAATGAAAGCGGAAAACTGCCACAGCATTTGCTGTGGCAGTTTTTGTATATACGGTTACTTCAGCTTGATTTCTGCTACTCTGACACAAAGACTGGTGCCGTAGTGGAAGGGGGTGAAGTCTACAGTCAGCTTGTCGCCGTTCTGCGCAAAGGTCAGTTCTTCACCATTGTCCATCCAGGTGATGGAGGATACGGCATCATGGAAGTTGGCAAGGACATTGTCCATGTTTTCTTCGAAACCGAGAGAAACATTTTCGCTGCCCTTAAGGCCCAGATCAAACCGGAACAGGTACAGTGTTTTTTCGTCATGGATATCTTTCAGAACAAAATCGCGCTTGTCGGGATAGGTGATGTAGGGACGGCCATTGTAGATCGCCTTGCCATAGATGTTCATCCAGTGACCGATGCACTCCATGATGCCCTTTTGCATTGTGGGGACGGTGGCATCCGCGGCAGGGCCGATGTTCAAAAGGAAGTTGGCACCGACCTTGCGGCATTCGCAAAGCTCTTCGATCAGACGCTTGACGGGTTTGAAGTTGATGTCGTTGGCAATGCCCCAGTGGTCACAAAGGGTCTCGCACATTTCGCCTGCTACATACTTGGGCTGTCCCCGGCGGTCCATGGGTTCAGCCATGCCGCGCTCATATGTTACGGAGTCGATTTCAATATTGCCAAGCTTGCCGCGGGAGGAAAGGCCGGTGTTGTTGATGATCATAGCCTCAGGCTGGTAGTGGTGGATCATCTTATAGAGGCGATCCTCCTGCCAGTCGGCATCGGGCTTGGACCAGTTGCCGTCGAACCAGAGACCGCCGATCTTACCGTACTGGGTGCAGAGAATTTCAACGCTCTGATAGAGGTACTCCAGATATGCGTCGAAATTATTTTCAAAATCCGGATGCCGCCAATCCAGTGTGGTGTGATAAAAGAAGGGGACGATATCCGCTTTGCGGCATTCTTCCACAAATTCCGCAATCACATCCCGGGCAGCGGGGGAGTGGGGTGCATCAAAATCAGACAGCCCTCGGGTATCGTAGAGGGAGAAGCCATCGTGATGACGGGTGGTAAGGCAAACGTACCTGCAGCCGGCGTCCTTTGCGGTGGTGATGATATCTGCCATGCTCTTAGGGCGGAAAGAATCTGCCAGCTTTTCGTATTCAGACATCTGTATACTGTCATCGTGATGGAATACCCATTCACCATGATTTAGTTGAGAGTACAAACCGTAGTGTACAAACATACCGAAACCAAGCTGCTCAAATTCCTTGATATAGGGCGCGGGAATGGGAATCGCGTTGTTACACATAATGATACCTCCGTATACAAGCATCAATTGCTTTGGTTGTTTATATTATACGGTTTTGTAAATAAAAGTCAATGAGATTAAAAATAAATAATGACGAACAAGCATTATGCTTGTTCGTCATTTTGCTTGCGCAGCTGATTAGGAGAGAAGCCGTATTTCTGCTTGAACATTTTCGAGAAATAGGTAGGGGAACTGAATCCGGTTTCATAGCAAATATCGGTGATGGGCTGATCTGAGAATTGAATCAGATGATAGGCATAGTTTAACCGTAGAGATTTTATATACTCCTGAAAAGTCACACCCATCTGCTTGAAAAACAGCTTTCCGAAATATTTGGGAGAATAATTCAAGGCACTTGCCACATCCGTGATGGAAATTGGCTCAGAAAAGTGCTGCTGGATATATAGAAGGATCTTTCTGGTGTTGTTAGCATCTGCAGACTGTGTGTTTTTTTGGCCGGGCAGATTTCTTGTGATCAGCACAAGAAGCTGTTCCAGAATATTCATGGAGAAGATGTCGGTGCCCGGCAGTTGGGGAGCGGCAAACTCTTCATCAAGCAGGTTCAGCAGAGAAGCAGCTTTTGCGAAATCGCTGCTGCTGAGTTCGGCAATTACAGGGAAACGGTCGAATTTACAGATATCTTTCATGTGGTTGCTGTAGATGTTATATGAAAATCCTACCATTGTACAGTCAAAGGTGGTACCGTCTGCGGCGCGGAGCTGATGAATATCGGAGGGGGCCAGCAATGCGACCTCACCGGCGTGGAAGGGGTAGGGGATGCCGTTAATGGTATGAATGCCGTTACCCCGTTCAAAAAGGATCAGTTCCCAGAAAGAGTGGCGGTGGGTCCTGCCATTGCCGATGCTGCCCCGGTCACGGCGGATGGTATACAAATTCTGAAGCTCCGGGCAGGTTACGATCCGAGTCTGTGACATGACAGACCCTCCTTTCCTTTTAATAATCACATTATAATACCTTTGCTGTTTTTTGCAAAGGGGAGTGTTTAAATTCAGCGAAAAAGTGTAAGCTGGTGTATCCAAATGGCAAGCAAATGATTATGATATCCAGTAAAATGGGATTGTGGCAAAAGCGACAAAAGACGGTCGCTTTTGCCTGGCGGTTTGTGAATGTTGCTGGGTGTGTGCATTTGTGAAATACAAGTGCATTCGGTGAGCGCATCAGGGGCATGAACAAACGCCGGAATCATTACAAGGAGGGAAAATGTATGAAACAAAAGAAATTGTTCGACAGAGCGCTTTCTTGTCTTCTGGTGCTTTGCATGATCGCCGGGATCCTGCCGGTGATGGCATTCGCCGGGGAGGAAGGGACCGATGCAAAAGAGGTACTCCCCAATTATTTTGTGGATTCGTTTGATGACGGACGCTATGTGAACGGCTCCCTTTACAAGTGGACCAACAGCCAATCCGGAAGCGCTGAAAGAACGGTCACCGCAGATGGTTACCTGCATTTCAGAAACGAGACAACACAGGTAAGTGACAATAACAATGTAGTGACTTATCTAACGGCGGCGGATTCTTCCGCGAATTATGCCAAAGCCTGGACAGACTACTCTGTAGAAACCCGGGGCAAGTTTACCGGTGACAAACTGACCAACCAGACCAAAATGGGCCTGATGGGCAGAGTACAGGTGGCGGATGATGGCACGATCTCCTACTACTATGCATTTCTTAGATACGCGAACACGAATCTGTTCCTGTACAAAGGCACCATCAATACTGCCGGAGGTCAGACACTTACTGCTATCACATCACTTACTCTTGGCAAAGCAACGGAAGCCGACAAGGAGTATACGCTGAAGATGACCTTTGCCGGCGACCAGATCAAGGTGTATGTGGACGGCGCAGAGAAGATCTCTGTGACCGATGCTTCCTACGCTTCCGGCAGCGTTGGTCTGCAGATCACCCGTACCGGTGATGCGCAGTTCGATTACATCAAGGTCATTCATGATGACGGCTCTACCGTGTTCAAGGATGATTTTGCCGATACCCGCTATATTGACGGTGTTCAGTATCAGTGGATCCCGGATGCAGCCGGTACATGGGCTCTGACCGATGATGTTTACAGCGCCAACGTTTCCAATACTGCTGCATCCACTGTAAATGCAAAATGGGAAGCGCAGGATCGATATTCCAGTGGAGTGAACAGAACAGCCGTAACCGGTGAAGGTTATTTTAGCTTTGCTAACGAGAATGGTGCTTCAACCGATAATAATTATGTTGCAACGTATCTTGCTCTTAAGGATTCTGACACGGAGTATACTTCCCAGTGGAAGGATTACGCAGTTGAAATGAGCGCCAAACTCAATAGTGCTGTGAGCACCCAGACCAAGCTGGCAGTTATGGGACGTGTGCAGATCGATGAAACGGGTACCGGTACCTACTATGCTGCGGGTATCCGACATAATGTGAACAACGTTTATCTTTACAAGTGCACAATCACCGCTACCAGCCAGACAATGACCCCTGTCGCAACGAAAGACGGTGCACTTACATTTGACGCAAATACCTTCTATCAGATCAAGCTGGTTTTCAGCGGTAATACCATCAAGGTATATGTAGACGGAAACGAATGTATCTCCTATACCGATGAGGATTCTGCCTATACTAGCGGCAGTGTGGGCATGCTACTCAGCCGCATGGGTGGGGCAACCGTGGATTACATCAAGGTTACCGATGTCAGCGGTGCAACGCTGTTAGTGGATGACTTTGCGAACAACAGCTATTTTACCGGTGTTGAAGGGTATCTGGCAAATGGTGGCTTCTCCACCACAGTTCCCAGTGCAGGTGCTTCCTCCAGCCTGGTATCCATGTCCAACGGCACGACCAATTATGCTGCCACTTGGGATGACTATGCCATGGAATCTGACTTCCTGCTGGAGAAGGATGATTCCGCAGCAGGCTATATCATCAGAGCCAATGGCAGCAGCTATTACGAGCTGCGTATTACCAAGGACAAGGTTGCACTGTACCAGTCCGGCAGTCAGGAACTGGTCAGCAACGCAATGACAACCGATGTCGGCAGCTGGCAGTTTGCCAAGCTGGAAGCAGAAGGCACGGTCATTCGCGGCTATGTCAACGGTATTCTGGTACTGACTTATGATACTGCAAATGATGAAGGTAAATGCACCGCCGGTGCACCCGGCCTTAAGACCGCTGGTGCAGCTAAGTATGATAACTTTGCGGTATATGCTCTGGAGGTTGGCGATGCCCGCAAGACCGTTACTTATGAGTTTATGGTGTCTGATATTTCCAAGCTCTCTGCCAATTGGGTCATAGGCGAGGGATGGACCCTTGCTGATGGCAGGCTGGTATCCGGCGCTGCATCCGGTGTTTCCACCGCGGTACTGAAGAGCAAGACGGCTGCAACGGATTATAAGGCAGAAGCAGTTGCAGCTGCTCCAGCCGGTGGCTCCTTCAGCGTGATCGGAAGATACGCAATTGACGGAAGTGCCTATTACACGCTGACAGCGAACATCGCCGGCGCTTTGGTGCTGACCAAAACGGTAGGCGCTGATACCACAACACTGGCTACTGTGTCCTATGATGACATGTATCTGGCCGGTATCCGTCTGCAATCTGATAAGCTGCACGCTCTGCGTATTCAGATGTACGGCAATGTGGTGGAAGGCTATGTTGACGGCATCCGTGTGATCAAGTACATCGATGATAACCCGCTGTCTGCTGGCGTGAGCGGCATTCAGGGCACTGCCGGTGTGGCATTTGAATCTCTGACCATCGGCAATGTGGATGCTGTTGTCAAGCTGACCATTCTGGATGCCCAGGGTAATCCTGTGGCAACCTCCGCAGATCCTGTGGAAGTACCCCTTGGCAAGGTGCCGGACATCAAGCACACCCTGCTGAAGGTGGATTACTATGACGGCTACACGGAAACGATCATGATGGATACCGCTGATGTCGAGGCGTTTGACGGTTCCCAGCTGGGTGCCAAGACTGCTAAGGTGGCATATCTGGGCGCTGAAACGGTGTTCCATTACACCGTCATCGACAGATCCGGTGCCATCGCGCAGCTGGAAAGCGAGCTTGCGGCGCTGAATGCAAGCGCAATTACTCTAGCCGATGAGGCAGCTGTCAAGGCTTTGGCCGAGCGTTACAACGATCTTTCCTATGTGGAAAAGGCCAATATCACCGCTGACAGCAAGCAGAAGATCGCCGCCGCGCAGGAGGCTATTGAACTGCTGAAGTATCCCGAACTGAAGGATACCAACATTGTATTCAAGGATGAATTTGATACTGCAGCTTCCCGTGGTCAGTACAATAACAGCAGTTCCACGTTGACCTGGCGCAGAAACTCCGGTAACTGGTATGTGGAAAACGGCTCCATGGTGCAGTATATGACCACAACCATCGGCAAACCTACCTCGTTTGAGTTTAGTGCCGTACTGATGGATGAAAACGGAAATCCTGAAAACTTTGAGATCCGTTCTGTCTCCGTGGATGTGCAGTTTATCGATGAAAAGGCCTGGGCCGGTATCGATTTCTGCTTCGGCGGCAGCGGCAATGAGCGTTACTGCTTCTGGATCACCGACAAGAGCAACAGAATCCGGCTGGGAAAGAACCTGACCATCATTGAAACACTGTACGCCGATCAGGTGGAGGATCCCATTACCTTCGCACCCGGACAGTGGTATAACCTGCGTGTTACGTTGGACGGCAACGGCTTGATCAAGTGCTATGTAGACGACCGCCTGTGGATCGAATGTCAGGATGTTCCCGATGTTCAGAACGATCAGATTCTGACCCACGGCTCCGTTGGTCTGTCCGGTGCCGAAAACTACGTCAAGTTCGACAACTTGGTGGTCAGAGGCATGGACCTGCCTTATGACTATCCAGATAAGGTCACTACGAATCCCAATCTGGAAGCCGGTGCATATTTCGACGATTTCAACGATGAAAATGCCGGCGGTAGCCCCAGCCACTGGATCGAGCTGAATACCGAGGATAAGTGGCTCATCAAGGAAGACGGCTCCAATAAGGTCTACGCAAGCAAGGATAACACCCTTGGCAATTCCCATACTTGGCTCCATGTTTTTGAAACCGATGTGGACTATGTTGCCAAGATCCGTGTAACCGAGAAGGGGTACTTCCCGGTAGTCGGTCTGACCACCCGTGTCAATGCCGATGAGTCCTGGATCAAGGGAGGCTACGACTTCACGCTGAATAAGTGGTTCATTAAGGTCAGACTTGGTGCCGACTTCGCGCCAGTTACCACATATGCCGAAAATGTGGACACAGCCGTTGATTTTGCGGGCTTTGTCACTATGCGCATGAAGCTTGTTGGCAAGACCGTTGAACTGTACGCAAACGGCCAGCTGGTGGTCACCGCGGATACCGGCACAAAGGTCATGCCCGGCAGAGTCGGCGTATTTACCGAGCAGTGCAATGTGGATGTGGACGATGTTGCTTTGGCACTGCTGAGCGGACAGGGCAGAGTCAATGATGGTGTACTGGAGTATTACACCAATACCGGCTCCAGCTTCCATAGCATTCTGGAGATGTGGGATGATCAGGGCAATCAGATCCTGCTTCTGTATGAAGACGGTACCCAGAGTATTTCTACGGACGGCGGCCAGACCTTTACCCGCAGCACTATTTATAACAATGCCGGCTTCAAGGGCAATGGATCTCTGGAACTGCATGATGGCTCTTACATTAATATCAAGCAAAGAGGTGGTTCGGATAAAACTAAGGCAAATGACCGTGTGGTTTATCTTTCCACCGATGGCGGAAAGAGCTGGCCGGAAATTGCGGTTGTTCCCACTGACCCTGCATACACTTATGCCCAGCCTGCCGAGCATATTAATGAGGTCCAACTCAATGATGGTACCTGGCGTGTATTCTATACGCTGGTTAACTCCCAGATTGGCTGTTCCATAACCTACTACACGGATGACTGCGGCTATACGTGGAAGGAATCTGAGAATTCTCCTCTGGATTTCTCTAATATCGACGGTTGGGCTGAATCCTATGTTATCAAGATCGGTAAGGATACCACGGATGCCTCTGGTAAAACTATTCCTGCTGGCACGCTGATCCAGTATTCCTCTCACAACTGGGCAGATTCTATGCGTTATACCCTGTCTTATGATAATGGCGTAACATGGGTCGGCGACTATTCGCTGCCTCAGATCCCCTGTGGAAACAACTCCTGCTGCATCAAGGAAGATCCCTACGAGCCAGGCACCTACTACATGACAGCACCCTATAACATTCCTGTGGGCCAATTTGCTCATCCCCGTTACAGGGTGGTTCTGCTGAGAAGCTATGACGGACTGAACTGGGAGTTCCTGGCCGATGTTGACCGCTGGGGCGACATCAGCGACGGCAACCGGGGCGATATCATGCAGCAGGTCAATGCCTATCTGTGCATCACGGAAGAATATGTATTCCCCATCTTCAGCCGTTCCGACCAGTATCTGAACTCCGGTTCTCATAACCTGCAGATCGGCCGTATGTACCGGTTTGATAAGGATAAGCTGGATGCCTATGACGTCTGGCCCCAGGAATACGTGATTCCCGACAAGGCAATCACTTCCATCGAAGTTGTTCCTGGAAAGGCAGAGGTCACACTGAATGACAGCGCGCCTTTCGCAGGCAGCAAGATCAAGCTGAATTATTACAACGCTGAGCCCGAATATGTTGATTTGACGGATTCGATGGATCTGACAAAGAACACCAATCAGCCCAGAGCGTTCGCAACGCTTCCGGATACATCCACAGTGGGCGAAAAGATCATCGTTGTAGACTACAGACATTTCCGGACGATCTACACGGTCAATGTTGTTCTTGGCGATGCTCCCGTGCTGAGCGTTGAGGACGGCAAGACCTACTGCGGTGAGCAGGAAGTCACTGTCAACGATGCCAACGGCGATCTGGCTTCCGTGACTCTGAACGGCGAAGCAGTTGAACTGGCTGACGGCAAGTTCACCGTTTCTGCTGCAGAAGGCGAGCAGACC
>JAZNGJ010000075.1:0-8453 GCA_045576415.1 Faecousia sp.
GCCGGAAGATCCTTGTCTGCGTGGGTGACGGTGAGAACGATGTGCCTGCCCTTTCCGTGGCGGATTTTGCCTATTGCCCCAGCGACGGCGTGGTGGCAGATCGGTTTGAAAATGTGTGTAACTGCGGCGACGGTGCCGTTGCGGATGTGATCTGCAAAAAAATCCCGGAGATTCTGGGTTTGAACCCTTGACAAACGGGAATTCTTATGATAAAATCCTATGGCTGAATCAGACAGGCATAGGAATTTGCGGGTGTAGTTCAATGGTAGAACACCAGCCTTCCAAGCTGGATACGCGGGTCCGATTCCCGTCACCCGCTCCATAGAAATGCGCCAGTAGCTCAGCTGGATAGAGCAACTGCCTTCTAAGCAGTAGGTCGGGGGTTCGAGTCCCTCCTGGCGTGCCATTCCAACGAGCAAAGCTTATTTGGACTCGAACCGTCAAATGCAGCGCGGACGAGCGCTGCCGCCGACGGCTCGACGGAGGCGAACCTTTATTTTCGCCAAGGGCGAAAATGCAAACGAGTCCCTCCTGGCGTGCCACTTCAAAGGCAGTCGATCAGCAAAAATGAATATTTGGTGGGTGTGGCCTAGTTGGCTAAGGCGTCAGATTGTGGCTCTGAAGATCGTGGGTTCAAGTCCCATCATCCACCCCATAAAAATAAAGGACATCCTTTTGGATGTCCTTTATTTTTATCTGTGATGGGGCTTGAACATTCATAATGCAACAGTCCGGTGGACTGTTGCCGGCGAGGGCTCGACCGAGCCGAACCATAATTTTTGCCTGATAGGGCAAAAATGCAAACAAGTCCCATCATCCACCCCATAAAAAGAACCGGTACCTGTGGTACCGGTTCTTTTTATGGAATAAGCGGGACTTGGCCAGATCGCGGGAAAGTCCAAAGACTTCCACCCACCCCGTGATTGACTTTCAAAATAAAACATACTACAATACCCCTATACACCTAAGCCAGGGGGCGATATTGTGGACTGGAAAGCATTATATGAGACCCTTGCGTCTCTTTTCGATACCAATTCCTGCCTAAAGATCACGGAAACCATCTGGGAAAATGACCGGTGGTGCTCCCGGGATAAAAACCAACTGACTGCTCAGTATTGCGCCGATACGCTGCGAAAAGCCGGCCTTTCGCAGGTGGAGCTGCTGCCATTGACCGCCGACGGCAAGACCAAATATCTGGACTGGGGCATTCCCCGGGCATGGGATGCCACTTCTGCCACCTTGCACTACGCAAGCGGCGAACTGATCTGCGATTACGCAAACATGCCCTGCTGTCTTGTAATGTACTCCCCTGCCACCCCCGCCAACGGCATCGAAGCAGAGGTCATCACGCCGGTCAAGGACGATCCCGACCCCGAAAAGTACCGGGGCAAGATCCTGCTGGTCGGCGATCCTGCTGCTGACTGGACGGATTTTGCCCAAATGCATGGCGCGCTGGGTGTTCTTTCTGATTTTATCCGCATCCATCCCAGCATTCGCGACAGCCGCGAAGCGCTTTATGACGAAGTGATGTGGATGGGCATGGGTTCTACCCACGGCCACAATGTTTTCGGCTTCCATCTGACCCCCCGGCAGGGTGATGACATGCGCGCCCGACTGAAAACCGGACCCGTTCGGGTCATTGCCAAGGTATTGGCGCGCTCCTATGACGGCGTGATGTATACCGTTTCCGCCGCCCTTGAAGGCACAGACCCCACCGCCCCCGAAATATTCCTGTACGGCCACCTCTACGAGCCCGGTGCCAACGACAATGCTGCCGGGGCGGCTGCCATTTTGCATCTGGCACAGATCTTCGCCAAAGCCGTCGCCGACGGCACCCTGCCCAGACCCAAGCGGACCATCCGCTTTGCCATGGGCTACGAATGCGGCGGCTCCATGGGCTATCTGGCTGCCCACGGCCACCGTCCGGCGCTCTGCGGCATGGTCACCGACATGATCGGCACGGAATCCGGTGACAACGCCGTCATGGGACTGCGCTACGACCCCCTGTCCAACTGGTCCTTTGCTGACGGTGCGCTGTTTGCCCTGAGTCAAATCGCGCAGGAATATTGCCGACACCAAATCCCCTATGAGCAGCGCCGGTTCTCCATTGACACAGACAACATAATCGCTGACCCCGCATTTCACCGCCCAACTGTGGCGCTGTGTGCGGCACCGGCGCTGAGCTACCACACCTCCTTCGACCGCCCCGACCGGATCGAACCGGAAACGCTGAGGCGTAACGCCCTCATCGCCGGCACCTATGTCTGGGGCTTTGCATCAGCGGACGACGAAACCTGCTCTTTCCTTGCCGATGCCATTGGTGTGCAGACCGACGCTATGATCGCCGAAAGCACCCACCCCAGAGAAGCGCGGCTGATGAAAGAAGCCGCCGCGCTGGCACTGCACTCGCTGAACCGGATCTGCGGCAATGTCACCTATCCGGCAGTGGAATTCTTCACCGAACCTGCACCGGAATACGCAAAGGCTGCACAGTTCCGTATTCCGGAACGGATCATGCCGGGCGCGCTGACCTTCAAAGGAACGCACAACGGAAAAACTTTCAACGCCGCATGGAGCGGTGACAGGAACATCCCCCTGTTCTGGATCGACGGAAAGCGGAGTCTGTGGCAGATCGCCTACCTTTCCGCCGTAGAAAAGGGCAAATGCACCGACGAACAGATCCAAGAAGAGCTGGAACTGCTGACAGACTACTTTGCCTGTCTGGCAGATAACAACTACATCCGCTGGCTGTAACAGAAAGGAACATGCTTATGGAAAAGGCGTATCAGAACATCGTTGCCGCAGTAGACAAGCACAGAGATTTAATGGTGGATGCCGTTGATTTCATGTGGGACAATCCGGAGACCGGCTTCCGGGAGTGGAAAGCCAACGAATACCTCATCGATAAGTACGAAGCGCTGGGCTACGAGCTGACCAAGGCCGGCAACATTCCCGGCTTCTACACCGTCATCGATACCGGCAGACCCGGCCCGGAAATTCTGGTGCTGGGTGAGCTGGACGCGCTGCTGTGCTCCGGTCACTTCCACGCCGATCCCAAAACCGGCGCCGCCCACGCCTGCGGTCACAACGCCCAGTCCTCTGCTCTGCTTGGCATCGCCGCGGCGCTGAAGGAAGAGGGTATTCTGGATGGGCTTTGCGGAAGGATCCGGCTTTGCGCCGTGCCTGCCGAGGAGACCGGCGAGCTGGCTTTCCGCCAATCCCTTAAGGATCAGGGCATCCTGACCTACTTCAGCGGCAAGCGGGAATTTATACACCGGGGCTACTTTGACGGTGTGGACATGGCGATCCTTGTGCACCACCTGCCCGTCAGCTACTACAGCGTGGACGGCTGCGCCGTGGGCTTGGTTGCCAAGCGAGCAGTCTACAAAGGTGCTGCCGCCCATGCCGGCGCCACGCCTCACAAGGGAAGAAACGCTCTCTACGCCGCCACCCAGGGCTTGACCGCCATCAATGCCATCCGGGAGACCTTCCAGGAAAAGGACTACATCCGGGTACACCCCATCATCACCGAAGGCGGCGCCGCCATCAATACCATCCCCGACCGGGTGGTTCTGGAAAGCTATGTCCGGGGTCTGACCTTTGAAGGTATAGAAGAAGCCAACAAGCGGGTCAACCGGGCGCTGTGCGGCGCGGCGGTATCCATGGGCGTGGAGCTGGAGATCACGGACACGGCAGGCTCTGCCCCTATGGTGGACAATCCCGACCTTGCCAAGATCGCCGGCGAAGCCATTCACAAGCTGCTGCCCGACGCGGAATATATCTTCTTCAACAAGGTGGATACCGGCAGCACCGACATGGGCGATGTTTCCTGTCTGATGCCCACGGTGCACGCCTATATCCCCGGCGTTTCCGGCAAGGGTCACGGCAATGACTACTGTGTTTCCGATCCGGATATCGCCTGCCTGATGTCCGCCAAGTGGCAGCTTGCCATGCTGCGCCTCCTGCTGGAAAATGACGGAAAACGGGCAAAGGAAGTTCTTGCAAACTTCACGCCCAGATTCGCCACCCGGGAAGAATACTTTGCCGCCCACGGCCGGCTCTCCGGCGAAGGCGACCGGGTATTCTACGACGAAGACGGCAACGCAACGGTCAAATTATAAAAACCAAGGGCGCGGTCATCCGCGCCCTTTCTCATTTGCAAAAACTTCCGCTCCCAGACCGTAATCCGTGAACATCAGGTCCATATCCACATTTCCGCTGATCCCGGGAACAGCGCCTTGATTGGTATACTGCCACAGATCCACCCGACAGGGGAATTCCTGCGCCATATCATACTTGGCAAGCCACCACGGATACTTCTGAAGCTGCTGCATATCCAGCATTTTCACCTGTGCCGAATTGAAATAGACCATGGGCCGGTATCCGGCCGTTTCCACCGCTTCACAAAAGGCGACGGTGCAAGCCGTGAGCGTGGCTTTGTCCACACCCGCGGTACGGGCGGTTTCACTGACATATTCCCAGTCATATACCAAAGGCAAGTCCAGAGAAAAATCTCCCAGAATTCTCAGAGCGAACTGCGCCTCTTCCTTTGCTTCCTCCGCCGTCACCGCCTGGGAGAAAAAGTACGCGCCAACGGCAATGCCCGCATCCCGGGCGCCCCTGAGATTCAGATCCACAAACACATCATTCTGCAGGGCTCCGGATTCGTAACCCCGATACCCAAGGCGGACAAAGGCGAATTCCACACCGGCATCTGCCACCTTCTGCCAGTCGATTTTTCCCTGATGGGAGGACACATCGATGCCCACAACCGCACTTCCTGCGGTGCAGGTAAGATAATCCCCATTCATTGCAAAATCTTCGGGGGTATACAGGCTTTCCGGCAGGGTATCGGGCGGCTCCGTGGGCGCAGGGACTGGGCCGCAGCCTGCCAGCAGGAATGTGGTCAGCAGCAAACACAAGATCCGTATTTTCAAAGCACCGCCCCCTCTCTTTGCAGAAAGTATAGCATAATTCGACAGAAAAACCAAGAGGGGGCTGCTGGATAAAAGCATCCGCCCCCCGGCCGAGGGGCGGTTTTTGGAAAAACATCGGCACGGTGCCTCAGGCGTTCTGCCCGGCTACATTGTAGCTGAGCTTGCCGCCGTGACCGCAGAAGATCTGCCACTGCCCCGCGCCCAGCCGCTGGAAAATGGCCTGCCGCTCCCGGGTGCAAAGGGTCTTGTCCGTATCCACGGAGGTCATGAGGATGGGGGCATAGCGGTTGTACTCCGCCTGCTCCGGGGTCATGTTTTTCAGGTTCACATAGATATCGCCGGTAAAGACCAGATGATGCTCATAATCGATCAGCACCAGCTCGCCGGCCACATGGCCGCCCTGCCCCTCCAGCAGCTCAAAATGCAGATCGCCAAAGTCAAAAAAGCCGGCATGTGCAAGGGGATCGGTGCTTCCGGCAGGCTTGCCGATCACGGTCAGCTTCCCGGGATTGGGCGGACGGTAGGAGGTCAGGATCTTGCAGATCCGCACATAGGGCTGGTGCAGCCGCAGCTGCTCCCGGAAGCCCTCCTTGTTTTCGTATTCCAGACGCAGGCTTTCGGCGCTTCGGGCAGAAGTGTAGACTTCGTCGAACAGAGGAAGCAGTCCGCAGTGGTCCAGATCCGGATGGGTGATCAGCACCCGCTTGGTGGACGTATCAAAATCCGGCACATACCGGCGGATCACCGGAAGAACTTCTTTTTCGTGGCAGGCGTAGCCGGTGTCGATAAACAGTGTGTCGCTTCCGGACTGCAAAATGGCGATATTGCTGCCGCAGGGGGGCTCAATGAGGACGATGCGGGTGTTTTCCGTGATGGTATGCTCCGTGATCCGGGGCCGGAACAGCTCGCCCCGGGACTTGGAAAGCAGATCCGTGAACCGGCTGATGCTGGAAAACGCACGGTAGGGAGAGAAGCCCAGCTCATCCAGATTCTGCATGGCAAGGTTGGTATTGATCAGCAGCTCGGTCTTGGACTGCTCGGAAAGATCCATGGCTTCGTACAATTCGTTTACAAAGGTGTTGTAAAATACGCTGTTGTCGAATACCTTGTCGGCAGGGTTATAGTCCATTTGCCGCACTTCACACAGGTTCCTGGCTTCCGAAAGAAAGGTATCCAGCTGCTCCTGGCTTTCGATGACCAGACCCACCTTGAACAGCTGGTGGGTGGGATCATTGTCCTGGGCGCTCATGTAGGAGATGTTCAGCTGATAGCGGCTGATCAGCTCCAAAACCCCGATCATGCTGCCGGAGGCGTTGGGAAGCCGGAATTCCAGCAGCGCCACGGTCTTTTCCTGGGCGTCTTGCTGGGTGTAGCCGATGCGGTTCAGCTCCTCGGCGGCTTTTTCCAGCAATTCTTCCGGGCCTTGGGCCTCGATAAAGAGGGTGTGAGAGTCCACGGCTTTGTTGTAGCTGACACGGGTGATGTTCAGCCCCAGCTGGGCAAAGCACCGGCTGGCTTTCAGAAACGCGCCGCTGTGGTTGGGCATGACGGTAACAAAAGTCTTTTTCATGTTTTTTCTCCGTTTACAGCATGATCAGCAGCAGCGCCACGATGATCACGATGCTGCAGATGATCGAAATGGAATTGATGGCACTGGAAAGGCCCACATCCTCCCCAAGATCCGCGGTAAAGCCGGGGGTGGCGGTACTGACGGGGCTGAAGGCCAAAATCACCAGCGTCTGCCGGGTATTCAGGTCAAAAGGAAGGACGAAGTAGTAGACCGCAGCCAGAACCGCCGCCACGCCGAAACGCACAGCCAGCATTTTGGCGACTTTACCCAGCTGCTGTCTATCCGCCTCCAGATGGAAGCCAACGCCGATCATCAGCATGGCAAGGAATGCGTTGGCGTTGCCGATGATCTGGGCAAGGGAAACCACCGGCTCCGGGAAGGGAATGCGCAGCAGGCTCATAACCGTGGTGATCACATAGGTCAGGAACGGGACAGAGCGGATCAGGGCTTTTCCAACAGGCCGCAGATCCAGCTTGCCGCCCTGCTTGATGGCGGTGGCGATGCCGTAAGCAGTGCCAAGGCAGACAAAGGCATTGCCCACATCAAAAAGGCTGGTGGTGACCACGCCGGTGGGGCCGAGAAAGCTTTGGGTAAAGGGCAGGGCAAAATTGCCGATATTGTAGCCGGCCATATTCAGCAGGCCGAATGCTTTTTGATCAGCGCTCCCCCTGCGGTTCATCAGATACCCCAGCGCCATGTAGATCACGCCGCCGCCCATGCCCAAAAGGGTGATGGTCAGCATGGAGACGCTGATCTGCCGGCCTGCGGCGCTGACGATGATGGCCGCCGGCAAGGTGATGCGGATCACGATCTTTGCCAGCACATTGAAATCTTCTTTTTTGAAAAAGCCGATCCTGCGCAGGCCCATGCCCAGCAGGATAATGGCAATATAGCACCCGGCTTTGACCAGAATATCCGCCATGGAAGCGATGCTCCTTTTCTTTCTTAGTATAACCATACTACCACAACTGCCGCATGGGAATCAAGGCTAATTCGTTCATAAACTGTGGGAATTTGTTGGCCGATATGGCAGGCAGTTGCTTTTTGCATTTGCCGGTGATACAATGAATGCACCGATAAACTGGAATTTGACGGAGGAACGAAAAATGAAAAAGATAACAAAAGAAGCCGAAGCGATACTGATTGAACGCTTTGGAAAAGACAGCATTATTGCATTAGCAACAATGGCCGATGGAACGCCCTATGTGCGCAACGTAAATGCCTTTTATTTTGATGGCGCATTTTATGTGCTTACTTATGGCTTGTCAAACAAGATGAAACAGATTGCAGAAAATCCCGTGGTGGCAATCGCAGGTGATTGGTTCACTGCCCATGGAAAAGGTGTGAATCTGGGATATTTCGGCAAAGAAGAAAACAAAGAAATTGCCAATCTGGTGCGTACCATGTTTGCTGAATGGATTGGTAACGGACATAATAATTTTGACGATGTGAATACATGCATTTTGCGAATTGAACTAACACACGGATTACTGTTATCTCACGGAACTCGTTATGATATTGATTTTTCTAAGTGACTGACCAAATCCAATATGTCGGGCGGTCTTCGTGGTTTTTTTCCTTTCGGTGCGCTCCGGTATGGCATATTCTTCAGTCCCAGTCTACGAAGCGTAGGTTGCTCCCGTGGAAAATCCATGATATGCTGATGGCAGAAAAGGAGCGGATTCTATGAATACCTACGTAACCGGCGCAACCATTAAACGGCTGCGGGAAAAGCGGAATTTAACCCAGGGCGCGCTGGCCGGGCAAATCGGTGTCAGCAGCAAGACCATCTCCAAATGGGAAACAGCGAAAGGATTGCCGGATATCAGCCTGCTGCAGCCCCTGGCACAAGCTTTGGGGATCTCAGTGATCGAACTGATGAATGGAGAGTATATCGCAAACAAAAATCTTTCTGCCAATATGCTGCGGGGGAAATTCTATGTTTG
>JAZNGJ010000076.1:0-41764 GCA_045576415.1 Faecousia sp.
CACAACCTGGCTATGGTGGCTCTGACCGCCCGTATGCAGCACGAGCGTAACAACACCGACGAGTGGCTGGCTAAGAAGGGCCTGCGCCGTCTGAACATCGACCCCACCCGCGTGGAAATGGGCTGGATCATCGACTTCTGCGCTCAGTCCCTGCGTAACATCGTCATCGGTCTGGGCGGCCGTCTGGACGGCTTCACCATGCAGTCCAAGTTCGGCATCGCTGTCGGTTCCGAGCTGATGGCTATCCTGGCTGTTGCCAAGGATCTGAAGGATCTGCGCGAGCGTATCGGCAAGATCGTTGTGGCTTACTCCGTCACCGGCGAGCCTGTTACCTGTGAGGATCTGGACGTTGCCGGCGCTATGGCCGCTTGGATGCGTAACGCCATCAACCCCACCATGTGCTACTCCGTCGAGCATCAGCCCGTGCTGATCCACGCCGGTCCTTTCGCCAACATCGCCATCGGCCAGTCCTCCGTCATTGCTGACCGTCTGGCTCTGAAGCTGTTCGACTACCACGTCACCGAGTCCGGCTTCGCTGCTGATATCGGCTTCGAGAAGTTCTGGAACGTTAAGACCCGTCTGTCCGGCCTGACCCCCAACGTTTCCGTTCTGGTTGCTACCGTCCGCTCCCTGAAGATGCACGGCGGCGGCCCCAAGGTCACTCCCGGCGCTCCCCTGCCCAAGGAGTACAAGGAAGAGAACCTGGAACTGCTGGAAAAGGGTACCTGCAACCTGTTCCACCATGTCAATACCATCAAGAAGTCCGGCATCAACCCCGTTGTCTGCATTAACCGCTTCTACACCGATACCGACGCTGAGATCGCTCTGCTGAAGAAGCTGTGTGCTGAGCGCGGTGTCCGCTGCGCAGAGTCCAACCACTGGCGTTACGGCGGCGAAGGCGCTGCTGAGCTGGCCCGCGTGGTCGTTGAGGCTTGTGAGGATCCTGTGGATGTCAAGTTCCTGTACGATCTGGAGATGCCCCTGCGTCAGCGCGTTGAGCTGATCGCCAAGGAAGTCTACGGCGCTGACGGTGTTGTCTGGCAGCCCCTGGCCGTTCAGAAGGCTGAGCGCTTCGAGTCTGATCCCAAGTACGCTGACTACTGCACCATGATGGTTAAGACCCACCTGTCCCTGAGTGACGATCCCACCAAGAAGGGCGTTCCCACCGGCTGGAAGCTGACCATCCGCGACATTCTGGAGTACGGCGGCGCCAAGTTCCTGTGCCCCATGGCCGGTACCATCTCCATGATGCCCGGCACTGCTGCTGACCCCGCTTACCGCCGTGTCGATATCGACACCGAAACCGGCAAGGTCTCCGGCCTGTTCTAATTTGCACTTCCCCCAAGGCACAGACGGGAAACCGTCTGTGCCTTGCGTGGCATTTATTCACAGATTGAAGAGTTGGGATTGAAGAGTGAAGATTGCCATTTTTTCACTCTCCACTCTTCACTCTCAACTCTATTTCAACACCGCTTTTATAAGGAGATTTATTTTATGGATATGACACTGGAATCCTGCCGCAAGTTTGTGGAAGTTCTGGCATCCGACGCGCCCGCTCCCGGCGGCGGCGGCGCTGCCGCTCTGGTTGGCGCCATCGGCACCGCTCTGGGCAACATGGTCGGCTCCCTCACCGTCGGCAAGAAGAAATACGCTGAGGTGGAAGCTGAGATCATCGCGCTGAAAGCCAAGTGCGACGCTCTGCAGACCGAGCTTCTGAATCAGGTGGAAGCTGACGAAGTCAACTTCCTGCCTTTGGCCAAGGCTTACGGCATCCCCAAGGATGACCCCAACCGCGATAAGATCATGGAAGAGGCTACCATCATCGCCTGCTCCACTCCCATGAAGATCATGGAGCTGTGCTGCGAGGCCATTGAGTACATCAGCGTGTTCGCCGCCAAGGGAAGCCGTCTGGCCGTTTCCGATGCCGGCTGCGGCGCTGTGTGCTGCAAGGCTGCTCTGCAGGCTGCATCCCTGAATGTTTTCATCAACACCAAGACTCTGAAGAATCGCCAGGTCGCAGAAGAAATGAACGCCAAGGCTCTGGGCATGCTGGCTAAATACGGCGCCATGGCTGACCAGATCTTCGCAACCGTCAAGGCCGGCTTTGGCGTCTAAAACGAAGATAGAAGAGTGAAGATATCGAATCGAAACTTTCTATCTCCACTCTCCACTCTCAAATCTAAAATCTTAATTGTGGAGGAATATAACTATGGCTAAAAGATTACTGGGCAAAGAAGTTAACGAAGCTCTGGTTGCCGCACTGCAGACCCGTACCGCAGCCCTGCGTGAAAAGGGTGTCACCCCCACTCTGGGTATCATCCGTCTGGGCGAGAACCCCTCCGACCTTTCCTACGAGAAGGGCGCTACCAAGCGCGCTGAGGAAGTGGGCGTTGCTGTTAAGAATTACATCCTGCCTGAAACCGCTACCAAGGAAGAGGTTCTGGCTGTTATCGACGAAGTCAATGCTGACGCTTCCGTCCACGGCGTGCTGATGTTCCGTCCCCTGCCCAAGCATCTGAAGGCGGATCAGGACGAGATCTGCAACCGCCTCGCTCCCAAGAAGGACGTGGACTCCATGACCCATATGAGTAACGCCGGCGTTTTCGAGGGGCAGGATCTGGGCTACGCCCCCTGCACCCCCGCTGCCTGCATGGAGATCCTTGACTACTACGGCATCGACTGCAAGGGCAAGAACGCTGTCGTTATCGGCCGCTCTCTGGTTGTGGGCAAGCCCGCTGCCATGATGCTGATGGGCAAGAACGCCACCGTTACCGTCTGCCACACCAAGACCGTCAACACCGCTGAGATCTGCAAGAATGCTGACATCATCGTCACCGCTGCCGGCGTTCTGAACAGCCTGACCAAGGACTTCGTCCGCGAAGGCCAGATCGTCATCGACGTTTCCATGAACTGGAACCCCGAGAAGATCACCTCCAAGGGCAAGGGCGGCATGTCCGGCGACTGCGTGTTCGACGAAGTCGAGCCCATCGTGGAAGCCATCACCCCCGTTCCCGGCGGTGTCGGCGCTGTTACCACCACCGTGCTGATGAAGCATGTTGTGGAAGCTGCTGAGAAAATCTAACTTTATAATCAGCCTGCATAACTGACAGTGAAAGCGGACGACCGCGAGGGAGTGCAGGTGTTGTATGCCGACTGTCTGGGCAATTCGAACACATTGGGCTCGGATTGCCCAGATTTTGTAATTTGAGGTGTATCATGAATAAAATAAAAAATCTTTCCGAATGCAGTTTTCTGAAGCTTCTTTTTGCGTTTCTGAGCGCGTGCTTCCTCATTGCCGCAGTCTGCATGCCCGACCGGGCGACTATGTTCACCGGCCTGTGGAACATTCTCTCTCAGCCCAGCAAGATCTCTGCCAACTATTTCGCCATGGGCGGCTATGCCGCAACCTTCCTGAACATGGGACTGGTGGGCCTTATTTGCCTGCTGCTGTTCATCGTGTTCAAGGGTACGCCCAATAACGCTTCCACCCTGGCCGTGATCCTGACCATCGGCTTCGGCTCCTGGGGCATCAATGTGCTGAACATCTGGCCCACCATTCTGGGCGTGATCGTTTATGGCCTCGTGAAGAAGGAGAAAATGGGCGGCCTTGTCAACGCCATGCTGTTCTCCACCGGCATCGCTCCGCTGATTACCGACCTTCTGATCCGCTATCCCAATGCGGAAGTCATTGGCTTCAACTGGCTGGGACTGGGTCTTGCCCTCTTTGTGGGCCTGATCATCGGCTTCTTCCTGCCGGCAGGTCTTGCCCACTCCCCCAAGGTTCACAAGGGCTTTGACCTGTATTCCGCAGCTCTGCCCATCGGCATGACCGCGTTCTTCCTGAATGCCACATTGTTCAAGACCATGGGCGTCAGCTTGCCCAAGGCTCTTTCCGACATTGCTCCCGAAACCATGAAAGTGGCTTCCCAGATGACTGTAAACATCTTCTGCTGCGTGGTTTTCGGTCTGTGCATCGTGTTCGCTTTCATCCTCGGCTGCAAGCCCAAGGACTACTGGAAGCTGCTGAGTGACCCCGCGCTGGTCACCAATTTCTCTTCCACCTACGGCAACGCCACCTTCCTGATGAATGTGGGCGTATTCGGCCTGTTCATTCTGGGCTATTACAATCTCATCGGCGCGACTTTCAACGGCATCACCTTCGGCATCATTTTCTGTATGCTGGCGACCTGTAATTCCGGCTCCCATCCCGGCAATGTCTGGCCCATCATGTTGGGCTATTTCGTAGCCTCGGTGGTATTCGGCTGGATCGCACCCCTGCTGGGCGGCAATTTCACCTTCCAGATCAATGCCCAGGCCATCTGTGTAGGCCTGTGCTACGCCAACGGTCTCAGCCCCATCGCCGACAAGTACGGCTGGCGCTACGGCTTCATCGCGGCCGTGATGCACTACCTGCTGGTCACTTCCGTGCCCACCCTCCACGGCGGCTTCTGCCTGTACAACGGTGGCTTCACCGCGGCGCTGATCTGCCTGATCCTGGTTCCCGAGCTGGAAAAGTTCTTCCGCACCAAAGAAGAACGCAAGGAAGCAAGACTTGCCAAAAAGCAGTAAGAAATCGCAAAAACGACCGGCAATGCCGGTCGTTTTCTTTTATCGGATTTTCTCCCCATTGAGAACCGCTTCCGTCAGAGTGTCCCCATCATAGCGCAGCTTCAGCAGGAAGAACGGCGCATCCCGCCACAGAAGATCCAGAAATATCTGATCTCCCTCCCACTTGGGTAGCTCCTTCAGAAATTCCCGGCTGACCCATTGCAGCTCGCCCTCATCGCAGTCCGCAAGCTCCCCTTCAAAACCGTCCGCCGTGAACAGGTACATGTATTCCCCTTCCCAGGGGCCGTTGGTCAGGAATGTCACAATGCCCCGGCACCGCCAGGAAGTCAGCGTCAGTCCGGTTTCTTCCTTGGCCTCCCGCAGCAGGCACTCGTCCGGCGTTTCATTCTCCTCGAATTTGCCGCCGATGCCGATCCACTTATCCTGATTTACATCATTTTTCTTTTTGACCCGGTGGAGCATCAAAACCTGGTCTCCACAGGTGATGTAGCATAATGTGGTATTGATCATCTTTTATCCTCTTTTCACGATCCGGATCGCGTGCTGCAGATTCTCAACGAAGATCTCTTCGTGTCCGTTTTCCCGCTCGCCGTCCAATGTCCAAGGCATTGTAGACTTAGCAAAGACCCGGAGCTTATTTGTTCGTGAGAAAGTGATCATAGCGCAGTTATATTTCTGCTTCTGCAGGGCCTGAATACACTCACTGACCTCGGAAATATCCCGGGGTGCCCGGACCAACAGCAACTCAAACTGTCCGTCGCACATATCCACCTGCTTGGGGTCCAGCTTCAGAATGCCGCCTACGGAAATGGAATTACTGATAGCACCAAACAGGTACTCATCCTCAATGACCTTGTCTTCCATCTCGATGCGCACATGCTCCGAGCGGAGCTGGGACAGCTCCTGAATGCCTTCCAGCAGATACGCCGTGTGTCCCAGAGCGTTTTTTACGGACTGGGGTGTCGTGTAGGACGCCCGGGTAAATACGCCAAAGGAAGCCACATAGGAAAAATACCGGTCACCAAACCGGCCCACATCATAGCTAAATGGCGTTCCCTCAACAATATCCCGGGCTGCCTGCAGAATATTGGTGGACAGCTTCAGGCTGGCAGCGAAATCATTGGTGGAGCCACAGGGAATGTAGCCCACCGGCACATCGGTTCCGCTGTTCAGAACGCCCGTAATGGTTTCATTAAAGGTTCCGTCACCGCCGGCGCAGACCACAATATCCGCACGGGCGGCATTCTTCTGCACATACTGTGCCGCGTCTGACTGGGATGCGGTAATATAAGTAATCACTTCATAATCCGCTCTGTTGAAGATCCCGATAACATCCGAAAGATACCGGTTGATTTTCCGCATTCCTGCATAAGGATTCACAACAAACAGCATCGTTTTCATGGGGGTCACCTCGCCGCTTTTCGTTATAAACATTATATCACATGCATTTTTCTTGGCAAGCGATTGCTGTCATTTTTTCGGTTCCTTTACGGAATGTTTACGCTTACGTAACAATTGGGGCTGCCGCCCTTTTTTTCTTCCGCTTCGCGGCGGAGCCGCTTTGGTGAAAATGATGAAAAAACTTAAAAATCCAATGTTTGGGCTCTTGCTTTTTGTGCGATATTCCTTTATAATGGAATAAAATTATGTTCAGGAGGGAAACGGCTGTGGGCGAGCTGATAGCACTGCTTTCCGGCAAGGGCGGAACCGGCAAAACAACACTGTGTGCCGGCATTGCCACAGCGCTGGCAAGTCTGGGCAGCACGGTTTTGTGCATCGATTGTGACATCGGGCTGCGGAATCTGGACATCGCCCTTGGCCTTGCGCACACAAACACCCTCTCTTTTCTGGATGTATGCCGCGGGGAATATACTCTGGATCAGGCACTGCGCCACAGCCGCTACCCGAATCTTGTTTTTCTGACAGCGCCGGTCAATGCCTGTGCCGACGATATTGATCGGGCAGCCTTTTCCGCCATGCTCCGCACAGCCCGGGCGCAGTTTGATTATGTGCTTTTGGACGCGCCTGCCGGGGTAGAACTGGGTTTTCAGCTTTGCGCTTCCTATGCCGACCTGGTGCTTCTGGTCACCTGCCCGGAGCCTGCCGCTATACGGGATGCTGCCCGGGCAGCGGAAAAGCTGGAGCTGATGGGCAAGGACAATATCCGGCTCGTCGTCAACCGGATCCGCAGGAAGCTGTTTCAGATCATGAACATAACCGTGGACGATGTGATGGACGAGACAGGGCTGCCGCTTTTAGGCATCGTACCCGAAGACACCAATGTTACCCTCGCCGCAGCTTTTGAAGAGCCCCTGCTGCGCTACACCAAGCGGGGCGCGGCGGCTGCCTGCAAACGGATCGCAAAACGAATTCAGGGCAAACCGGTGCCCCTTTCCATCCGGTAAATGAAAAGGAGTGATCGCGCGTGAATATTGCATTTCTGGCACACGACAAGAAAAAAGAACTGATGGTCCAGTTCTGCACCGCTTACAAGAGCGTGCTTTCCCGTCACAATCTGTTTGCCACCGCCACCACCGGCCGGCTGATCGCGGATAACACCGGTCTGCATATCACCATGCTGCTGTCCCATAAGCAGGGCGGCCATCAGCAGATCAACGCCCGCATTGCCTACAACGAGATCGATCTGGTGCTGCTGTTCACCGATCCCAACACCACCGATCCCTGGGATGACAGCCAGATGATCGAGACCATCCGCCATTGCGACAAGCATAATGTGCCCATCGCCACCAATCTTGCCTCTGCGGAAATGTTTATCATGGGTCTGCAGCGGGGCGATCTGGACTGGCGTGAGATGCTGCACACAAAGTCGAGATACTGATATTTCTGGAGTGTAGAGTTAAGAGTGGAGAGTGAAGATCACTAAAATCTCCACTCTCCACTTTTCAATCTTCACTCTTTTGACCTTAGGAGGAACGATATAATGGAAATTATTAAGCCCCGGACACTGTCCGGTTTTATGGAACTGCTGCCCGGAAAGCAGGCACAGTTCGAAAGAATGCTCACCATTCTGCGCAATACCTATGCTTCCTACGGCTTCGCGCCGCTGGATACCCCTGTTATCGAGGATGCCCAGATCTTACTGGCGAAGGGCGGCGGTGAAACGGAAAAACAGATCTACCGCTTCCAGAAGGGCGATAGCGATCTTGCCCTGCGGTTCGATCTGACGGTGCCGCTGGCAAAATATGTTGCCCTGCACTGCAATGAATTAGCCTTCCCCTTCCGCCGGTTCCAGATCAGCAAGGTCTATCGCGGCGAGCGGGCCCAGCGCGGCCGGTTCCGGGAGTTCTATCAGGCGGATATCGACATCATCGGTGACGGCAAGCTGGATATTCTGAACGAAGCGGAGATCCCCGCCATCATCTACAAGGTCTTTACCGGCTTCGGTCTAAGCCGGTTCCAGATCCGGGTCAATAACCGCAAGATCCTCAACGGCTTTTACGAAATGCTGCACCTGAGTCACAAAGCAGGCGATATCATGCGCACCGTGGACAAGCTGGATAAGATCGGCACCCGGAAGGTGGGCTTCATGCTCATCGATGAGCTGGGAATTTCCGAAGATCACGCCGATGAGATCCTGGGCTTTATGCTCATTCGGGGAACCAACGCCGAGGTGCTGAGCAAGCTGGAGGAATACCGGGGCCGCAACGAAATGTTCGACCAGGGTCTTTCCGAGCTGAAGGCCGTTACCGAGAATCTGGCAGCGTTCGGCGTGCCCGAAGCCAATTTTGCTGTGGATCTGACCATCGCCAGAGGTTTGGATTACTATACCGGCACTGTTTACGAAACCGCGCTGCTGGATCATCCGGAGATCGGTTCCGTCTGCTCCGGCGGCCGGTACGACAATCTGGCCGGCTACTATATTGAAAAGGCGCTGCCGGGCGTTGGTATCTCCATCGGCCTGACCCGCCTGTTCTATGTACTGGACGAGCAGGGACTTTTGAATCCTGCGCTTCCCACCGCGCCCTGTGACGCACTGGTTCTGCCCATGACCCCGGAAGCCGGCCCTGCCATCGCACTGGCGGAAACCCTTCGCAGCGCAGGCCTGCGGGTGCAGTTCTATGCCGAGCAGAAGAAATTCAAGCAGAAGATGGCTTATGCCGACAAGCTGGGTGTTCCCTTTGCTGTGCTGCTGGGTGAAGACGAGATCGCCGAGGGCATGTGCTCCGTCAAGAATATGGCAACCGGCGAGCAGGTGAAGCTGACGGCTGGCGATACCGCCGCCTATATCAAGGCCACCTTAAGCGCCAACAATGGACCCATCATTCTGGAGAAGTAACATGGAAGAAAAATTTATTGCCGCATGGGCAGAAAACCGGGAAAAGGCTGCCAAGCTTGGGGTACGGATGCGTCCGGTGGACACCGACTCTGCGATGAAAACTGCCCGCCGGGTCCTTTCCGGGAACCGGGAAAGTGACGGCTTCGGTGCTTTGGCAGAAAAAGGACGGCTGGACTTGAGTCTGGAAGCATTGGCAGTGGACAAGCGGTTTACAGCACTGTTTACCGACGAGGAAGCCAATACGGCCCTTGCCCGGCTGCTGGATGCAGGCTACCGGTTCTGAATCTAATAAAGGGGCGCGGAGTGGAATGACACTCCGCGCCTTTTGCTATTTCTTTCGGTACAGCATCCGGATGGAATTGAGCACGCACAGCATGGCAACACCGGAATCGGCGAACACCGCCGCCCACATGGATGCCCAGCCCAACAGGCCGAGGATCATGACCAGCCCTTTTACCGCCAGCGCAAACGCCACATTCTGCCACGCGATCTGCTTGGTCTTTCGGGCAATTGCCAAAGACCGGGGGATCGCCTCGGTCTGGGAGGTCATAAACACCACATCCGCCGCTTCGATGGCCGCATCCGCGCCGCTGCCCATGGCCGCGCCTACATCGGCACCTGCCAGCACCGGCGCATCGTTGATCCCATCGCCTACAAACATAACAGGGCCGTACTCGCTGCGAAGCTGCTGCAGCTTTTCCAGCTTCTCCTGGGGCAGCAGTCTGGCAAACACCTTCCCGATCCCCAATGTGTCCGCCACTGCCTGCGCGGCGTTCTGATCATCACCGGTTAGGATCGCAGCGGCGACTCCCTTTTCTTTCAGATGCCGAACCGCACTGACTGCATCGGGTTTGATGGTATCCGATATCCAAATACTGCCTGCCAAAGCGCCGTCGATCGCTACCCACACCCGGGTTCCGGTTTTATCTGCAGCCTGATCCTTTACGGAAATGCCGAAGCGGGCCATGAGCGTTTCGTTGCCGCAGAGCAAGGTCTTACCCTCTGCCATTCCCCGGATGCCGCAGCCCGGGATCTCCTCCAGAAGCTCCGCCGATCCGAGGATCAGCCCTCTGCTCTGAGCCTCAGATACGATGCTGGCAGCTATGGGGTGGGTGGACACCTGTTCAACCGCAGCGCACAGCCGCAGCACTTCCTCGCCGCCCTCCACCTGCTGCACGGCAAAGGTGCCCTTGGTAACGGTGCCTGTCTTATCCATGACCACAGCCTTCACATTTGCCAGCGCTTCGATGGACAGTCCGCCCTTAAAAAGGATCCCTTCCCTGCTGCCGGCACCGATGCCGGAGAAGAAGGCCAGCGGCACACTCAGCACCAGCGCACAGGGGCAGCTCATGACCAGAAACGAAAGGGCGGTATACACCCAGTAATTCCAGTTGCCATCCAGCAGGCTGGGGACCACCGCCGTGGCAGCCGCCAGCGCCACCACCACCGGGGTATAGATCCGTGCAAACCGGGTGATGAACCGGTCGATCTTGGGTTTGCTGGCTGCCGCGTTTTCCACGCTGTTTAAGATCCGGGTGACCATGGACTCGGACAGCGCCTTATCCACCCGTACGGTCAGCTGTCCGGACAGATTTACGCAGCCGGAAATAACTGCGCAGTCCGCTCTAACCGCCACAGGCACCGGCTCGCCGGTGATGGGCGCCGTATCGATCCGGCTTTCTCCTGCGATCACGGTACCGTCCAGCGGGATCCGGTCGCCGGGCCGCACCAGCAGCACATCCCCCACTTTGGCTTCCCCGGCAGGAATCACCGCACCGGATGCCAGCGTCACCACCTCAGGACGCAGATCCACCGCTTCCATGATGCTTTTCCGGCTGCGCTCCACCGCCTTGTGTTCAAAATACTCGCCAATGCGGAAAAAGAGCATAACGCCCACCGCCTCGGGGTACTCTCCGATGGCAAAGGCACCGATGGTGGCAATGCTCATCAGAAAATTCTCA
Source organism: Faecousia sp. (assembly GCA_045576415.1). Taxonomy (GTDB): domain Bacteria; phylum Bacillota; class Clostridia; order Oscillospirales; family Oscillospiraceae; genus Faecousia. Next base: position 10,828 of record JAZNGJ010000076.1, read on the forward strand.
TCAAAAACATGGCCCCGAAGCAGATTTTTGCCGGCAGTCAGAATGATCTTCCAGCCCAGCACCAGATATGCCGCAACGCAGCAGGCGATCAATCCCCACTGCAGACCAAAGGCATTCAGAAGCAGTCCCAGCGCAAAGAGGCCTGCACCGGCGAGGATCTCCCCCAGTTCACCGCCTTCGGCCTTGTGGTCATGGTGATGTTCGTGGTGATCGTGCTGTCCGCAGCCGCAATCAGGATGATCGTGGCAGCCGCACTCCCCATGGTGATGGTGGCTATGTACTTCCTTTTCCGGCGATATGGTTACCCCCGGCTCCACCGTGCGGGCAAGGCGCTCCAATTCCGGGATCAACGCATCCGGATCCTCCGCAGTAAGGCGCAGCTGCCGTGTGGTAAACACGATCACCGCTTCCTGCACCCCGGGGTACGCATTGTATTTTGCTTCGATCTTGGCGGCGCAGTTGGCGCAGTCCAGATTCTCGATGGTATATGTCTTTCGGGTCATAGGATCCCTCCTATTCGTTTTAACACATGAGCATACGCTCATGTGTTAATAACAGTATAACCCCTGCTGACATATTTGTCAACAGGGGATTTCTTTTGTCGCCAAGGAATAGCTTACACTTCTTTTGGAAAGAATGTATCTTCAAGATCCGTTACCATCGTCCCCGGTCCCGGCCGGAAGGAAGAAAGCACCTGGATCGGCACCCGGTATCTCTGTCCCAGCTCCACGCAGCGGTCATGGAGCACCTGCGCTCCCTGCCGGGCCAATGCCAGCATATCCTCGTAGCCGATCCGGGAATACTTCACCGCGTCCGCAAATTTCCGCGGATCCCGGTCATACACGCCGTCCACATCCGTATAGATCTGGCACAGATCCGCCTTCAGAAACGCTGCCAGCGCCACCGCTGTGGTATCGGAACCGCCCCGGCCCAGGGTGGTAATATCGCCGGCATCATCGATGCCCTGAAAACCGGCAATGACCACGATCCGGCCGGCAGCCAATTCCCGTTCGATCCGGTCATTGCCCAGCCCCAGCACGGCGGCGTTGCCATGGGTACCGTCCGTCATGATGCCTGCCTGCCAGCCGGTCAGACTCACCGCTTCATAGCCCAGCGATTGGATGGCCATAGCCATCAGCCCGGCGGAGATCTGCTCCCCGGCGGCTAGGCAAACATCCATTTCCCGACCGGAAGGCGCAGGATCCACAGCATACACCTGCGAAACCAGACAGTCTGTGGTATGCCCCTGTGCAGAAACTACCACAACTACCCGGTCACCCTGTGCTTTTCTGGCTGCAGCTCTGCCGGCAGCCCTGCGGATCCGGTCGGGATCCATAAGGGAAGTACCGCCAAATTTCTGAACGATCAGCATTCTTCTCACCTCCGTACCATTCTACACCGCCGGGCGACATTTTGTGCAAAAAACCGCCCTGCAAAGCAGGGCGGCAAAATCCGCAAAATCAACCGGCAAGCACTTCGGCCTTGATGACCCCGGGGGTGGAGCCCAGAATATTCAGAAGCTCCTCCAGCGTGACAGGCACTTCCGTGGTTTCCGCGCTGATGGTGACCAAGGCACAGCCATTGGTGGGAATGATGGAGTTGATCGTCAGAATATTGGCACCGTGCTGAGCAATTTCCGCCAGGATCGCAGACAGCACACCGGGCTCATCATGAAGCAAAAACTGGAAGGTGATGATCCGGCCGGTCATCATATTCTGAAAGGGCATGACCGCATCCCGGTATTTATAAAACGCGCTGCGGCTGATCCCTGTGATCCGGGTGGCCTCATTGACCGTGGCAGCTTCACCGGTGGAAAGCAGGCGCTTGGCCTCCGCTACCTTCAAAAAAACCTCCGGCAGAGCAGATGCTTCAATGATATAATACTGTGGTTTCTTTGCCATGAATAGCCCCTCCCAATGTAAACTTTGTCTAATTTCACCAGAATTTCCCATTCAGCTGCATGAATATTGTACCATATAATTTCAAAAAAGCAACCCCCATCTCTTGCCCACCGGAAAGGAGCATCTTATGAATCAATCTCTGTTGCGCAAAATCGGCATTGCTCTTTTTCTGTTGGCAGCCCTGTGGCTGCTGGCCCGGTATCTGCTTCCGATCCTGCTGCCGTTTCTGCTGGCAGGCCTTCTGGCACTGTCTGCGGAGCCTCTGGTATCCTTTCTGCATGGCCGTCTTCGTCTGCGCCGGGCTGTTGCATCCGGCATCGGCGTTCTCATCGCGCTGCTGCTGACGGCGCTTCTGGTATTGACTCTTTGCGCACTGCTGCTGCGGCAGCTGGGGAACCTTTCCGGAGTCTTGCCAGATCTGGGGCAAACGGCGCAGGAGGGCATGGAATCTCTGGAGGGCTTTCTTATGAATCTGGCGCAGAAAACCCCCCAGGCTGTGAGCCCCATACTGACCCACGGCGTGGAAAATTTCTTTTCCGACAGCACGCAGCTTCTGGATCAGGTCACCGCCAAAGCACTGTCTCTTGCCTCCGGTGTGCTGACCCGGATCCCGGACAGTGCACTGGGTTTCGGTACATGGATCCTTGCTTCCTTTATGATCTCCGCAAAACTGCCGGACATTCGGAGCTGGGCAGCGCAAAAGCTGCCGGACAGCTGGCGGCAGCAGTATCTTCCCGCGGTAAAACGGCTGAAGCGTAGCCTCTCCGGCTGGCTGACGGCACAGCTGAAGCTGACGTGCATTACCTTTGGGATCTTATGTGCCGGTTTTCTCATTCTCAGGATCCACCACGCACCCCTCTGGGCGGTTCTAATCTCTCTGATGGATGCGCTGCCGGTGCTTGGCACCGGGACTGTGCTGGTGCCATGGAGTCTGGTGTGCTTTTTGCAGGGGGAGCACGCCCGGTCTTTGGGACTGCTGGGGATCTATGCAGTGGCAGCACTGCTGCGCTCCGTGCTGGAGCCTAAGCTCATCGGTAAGCAGCTGGGGCTGGATCCGCTTGTAACCTTGCTTGCCATGTACACAGGCTACCGGCTGTGGGGCATCGCGGGTATGCTTTTTTCTCCGCTTCTGGCTGTAACCGTTACACAGCTGGCGGTTCAGACACGGCAATGATCCAGACGATAACGCACAAAACTCCCCCGAAAATATACATTTTCCCAATCTCCCTATTGTGCATCCGGCAATATTTTGATATAATATTTAGAAAAAGTTATATTGGATGTGTATTGCCTTGAAGTATGGAGTTTGGAATGTATCGAATCCCGATATGAGTGCCGTCAACGCTTTCGTCGGTGCCGGCTACGCCCCTCTGACCGCTATGATATTGGCTTCCCGGGGCATGAAGACGCCGAAGGATGCCCATGACTATCTGGACTGTAATGCCCACATGATCGACCCTTTCCGGATGGTGGATATGGACAAAGCCGCCGGCCGGGTGGGTCTTGCCATGACCAGAGGAGAAAAAATTGCCGTTTTGGGCGACTACGATGTGGACGGCATCACCGCCACCTGCCTGCTGACGGATTTTTTACGCCGCCACGGCGCAGATGTGGTCAGCTATATCCCCGGACGGCTGGAGGAAGGCTACGGCTTGAATCCCATCGCCATCCGCCAGCTTAGCGCCGAGGGTGTGAATCTGATCATTACCGTAGACTGCGGCATCACCGCTGTGGAAGAAGCCCGGCTTTGTAAGCAACTGGGCATCGGTCTTGTGATCACCGACCATCACGAATGCAAAGACCGCCTTCCGGAAGCTGCCGCCGTGGTGGATCCCCACCGGCCGGACTGCGGCTATCCCCATAAGAATCTGTCCGGCGTCGGCGTGGCCTTTAAGCTGGCAGCAGCCCTTTGCGGCAGCCAGGCGGATGTACTGGAAGAATACGCGGACATGGTCTGTCTGGGTACGGTAGCCGATGTTATGGCCCTGCAGGGGGAGAACCGGGTATTCGTTTCCCGGGGTCTGGAGCAATTGAAGAACACCCGCCGTCCCGGCATCGCCGCGCTGATGAAGGAAGCCGGCTGCGCGCCGGAGGCCGTCAGTGCCTCCTCCATCGGCTTTATGCTGGCGCCCCGGATCAATGCCGCAGGCCGGATGGGTAAGATCGAATTGGCCGTGGAACTGTTTCTGACAGAGGATGACGACCGGGCAGAACACCTTGCCAAAGCGCTGTGTGAACTGAACCGCCAGCGGCAGGCCGTGGAGTCCCAGATCTATGACGAAGCCATTGCCATGCTCCCCGCCGGTCAGCCGCCGGAGGCCATCGTTCTGGCGGACGAAAGCTGGCATCAGGGCGTTGTGGGCATTGTGGCCAGCCGCATGGCCGAAGAATACTGCTGCCCCACCTTCCTGATCTGTCTGGACGGCGAGCATGGCAAGGCAAGCTCCCGCAGCTACGGCGGTTTTAACCTCTTTACATCCCTCACTGCCCTTTCCGACCTTTTGGACAGCTACGGCGGACACGAACTGGCCGCTGGCTTTACCATCACCCGCGGTCAGATCCCGGAATTCCGCCGGCAGATCTGCGAGCTTGCCTCCCGGTTTTATTCCGATGCCGGCCCCCGTACCGTGCTGAATATCGACTGCGCCATCACCCCGGAGCTGCTGACCATCAAGGGCATTGAATCCCTTTCCTGTCTGGAACCCTGCGGCAACGGCTGCCCTAAGCCGGTTCTGATGATGAAGAATCTGACCGTAGACCGCATCAGCATGGTGGGTGGCGGACGGCATATGCGCCTTCGTCTGCGGGACCGCCACCACTACATCAACGCCATTTTCTTCTCCACCACACCGGAGATTGCCTCCATCCAGCCAGGAGATCTGGTGGATGTGGCCTTTACCCCCCAGATCAACGAATTCCGGGGAGAACGCACCGTCCAGATGAATGTTCTGGACATCCGCCCCAGCTGCAGCGTGCCCTGCCCTCCGGAAACCTGCGGCTATGCTTCCATCCGCACCGGTACAGTATCCGCTGCCGACGCGGAAAAGCTCCTGCCAGACAGAGCCATGCTGGGTCTTGTATGGCGGTATCTGTCCATCGTACCCGCTCCCATCCGGGAAGATCCCATGTGCCTTTGCCGTAAGATCGTTCGCTGGTCCGGCACATCCTTAAGTCTGGGGCAGATGCTGACATGCCTGGATATTTTCCGGGATGTGGGCCTGCTGCAAATGCACCGGATCCACAAACATATCACCATTCAGTTGACCCCCGGCAGTGAAAAGGCGGATCTGACCCGGAGTCACACCATGCAGATCCTTCTGCGCGCGAAAGAGAGCTGATCACTTTGGAAACCTTCTCTGAACACTACGAATCCATGTGCGCCACCATTGCCCGCTGCCTTCCCGGCGCGGATATGGACATTTTGCAGCGCGCGGTGGAATACGCTTCCAACAAACACATTGACCAAAAACGAAAAGACGGATCCCCTTACATCATTCACCCCCTGGCCGTTGCGGAGATCGTGGCGGAAATGGGCCTCGATATGGATGCCGTTCTGGGTGCCCTGCTTCACGACTGCATTGAAGACACCGACGCTTCCCACGAAGACATCGAAAAGCTCTTCGGTCAGACCGTTGCCGAATTGGTGGAAGGCGTCACCAAGCTGACCCGTGCCAATTTCTCATCCTCCGAGCAGGCTCAGATGGAAAATCTGCGCAAAATGTTCATGGCCATGTCCAAGGACATCCGGGTGGTGCTGATCAAGATCGCTGACCGGCTCCACAACATGCGCACCATGCAGTACCAGACTCCTGCCAAGCAGATCAGTAAATGCCGGGAGACCATGGATATTTATGCGCCTCTTGCGCACCGCCTTGGTATGCAGAAGATCAAATGGGAGCTGGAAGATATTGCCCTGCGGTATCTGGATCCGGAGAACTACGAGGATATCATGTCCTATCTGAATGCCCACAAGGAACAGGACGAGGCTTTCATGCGCACCATTCAGGATAAGATCTCCGACCGGCTTGCTTCCGTGTGCATCCACAATACATCCTACGGCCGTATCAAGCATGTTTACTCCATCTACCGCAAAATGCAGGCACAGGGCAAGACCATCGACGAGCTGTTTGATGTGTACGCCTTCCGGGTCATCGTGGACTCCATTCCGGATTGCTACAATGTTCTGGGTCATATCCACGACCTTTTCAATCTGGTGCCCGGCCGGTTCAAGGACTACATCTCCACCCCCAAGCCCAATATGTACCAAAGTCTGCACACCACCGTCATCGGCACGCAGGGTATTCCCTTTGAGGTGCAGATCCGCACATGGGAAATGCACGAGACCGCCGAATACGGTATCGCAGCCCACTGGAAGTACAAGCAGGGCGGCGAGGGCGGCAACGAAAAGGACTTTGAATGGGTCCGCCGACTGCTGGAAAGCCAGCAGGACACCGACGCGGAGGACTATGTCCGCTCCCTGAAGATCGATATGTTTGACGATGAGGTCTTCGTCTTTACTCCCAAGGGCCGCATCGTTTCCCTGCCCGCCGGCTCTACGCCCATCGATTTCGCTTACGCCATTCACTCCGGTGTCGGCAACTCCATGATCGGCGCCAAGGTCAACAACCGGATTACCAATATCGATACCACGCTGAAAAACGGCGATATCATCGAGGTGCTGACCTCTAAGGCCGCCAAGGGCCCCAGCCGGGACTGGCTGAATATCTGCAAATCCAATCAGGCCCGCACCAAGATCAAGCAGTGGTTCAAGAAGGAAAAGCGGGAAGAAAATGTCATCCACGGCCGCTCCTCCTTCGAATCCGAAATGAAGCGGGTGGGTCTGCCCCTTTCCATCACCATTGACCCGGAAGTCGGCAATCAGCTGCTGAAAAAGCTGTCCTTCGACAACTGGGAGGATATGTACGCCGCCATCGGCTACGGCGGTCTGACTGCTGCCAAAGCTGTCGGCCGGATCCGGGACGATATCAATCGGGCACTGAAGCTGCAGCAGAATGAAAAACAGCAGCTCAGCCCCCTGCGCACCAGCCCCGACAGCGAAACGGTCAAGCAGAACCGCCATGCTGTCAACGGCGTTATCGTAGAGGATATCGACTCCTGCATGATCAAATTCGCCAAGTGCTGCACCCCCGTTCCCGGGGATGCCATCGTTGGCTTTATTACCAAGGGCTTCGGTGTCAGTGTTCACCGGTGCGACTGCCCCAACGCCGCCAACCGGGAGCATCCCATACAGGCCGCCCGCTGGGTACGGGTGCACTGGGCGGATGCCGAAGAGCAGCCCTTTGAGACCACGCTGGAGCTGGATTGCATCACCCGTGACGGCCTGCTTCTGGATGTTGCCCAGACCATGACCACCGCCCGGGTGCGGGTGAAGGAGCTATACGGCAAGGATCTTCCCGGCGGACGCAGTACCTTTACGGTTCGCTTTGAGGTTAGGAATGTGGCCGAGCTGGAGACCATCCGCAATAAGCTCTTAAGCATCCGGGATGTGACCGGCTCCCGCAGAGGACAGAATTAAGAAAAGGAGTGCGTTGCCATGCGCGCTGTATTGACAAGAGTAAAATCCGCCTCCGTCACCATCGACGGCAAGGTAAACGGCAAGATTGGCAGGGGCTTTTTGATCCTATTAGGCATCGGCCCTAACGATACGGAAAAGGAATGCCGGTATCTGGCAGAAAAAGCACTGGGTCTTCGGATCTTCGAGGACGAAAACGAAAAAATGAATCTGGGTCTGGACGCGGTGAACGGCGAGGTGCTGGTGGTCAGCCAGTTCACCCTCTACGGCAACTGCCGCAAAGGCCGCCGGCCCAGCTTCGCAGAAGCTGCCAGCCCGGAGCTGGGCAATGCCCTGTACGAAAAATTTCTCGCCATCTGTGAAGAATTGGGTTATCCTCCCCAGCACGGGCAGTTCGGCGCGGATATGCAGGTGGAATCCGTCAACGACGGCCCGGTGACCTTGATCCTCGACACCGAGCAGCTGATGGAAACACCCCGGAGAGGTTGATCGTATGACCGTCCACACCCTGCCTTTGGGCGCTTACCAGACCAATACTTACATCGTAGAAAATGAAGGCCGCTGCGTCATCATCGACCCCGGCTATGAAGCGCAGACCATTCTGGGCTTTATCGCAAAGCGTGGTCTGACCGCCGACGCCATCTTGCTGACCCATGGGCATTTTGACCATGTAGGCGCGGTGGAAAAAATCGTAGAGGAAACCGGCTGCAAGCTCTGGATGAGCCAGAGTGACTGGTCACAGAGGATCAGCCCCCTTACTTCCTACTTCTATCCCATCGCCAACTGCGACTTTACCGAGGTGCAGTTTTGCGAGGACGGGGAAGAAATCTGCGCCGCAGGCCTGACTTTTTCTGTTCTGGAAACCCCGGGTCATACCCGCGGCTCTGTTTGCTATCTATGCAATGATGCCATGTTTTCCGGTGACACGCTGTTCGCAGGCAGTTGCGGCAGAACGGATCTTCCCGGCGGCGACTGGAACACCATTGCGCAGTCGCTGAAGCGCCTTGCTAAGCTGGACAGCAATTACACTGTCTACCCCGGCCATGGAAATTCGACCACTTTGGCTGCAGAAAAGCAGTATAATCCTTACATGAGGTAACATCATGAAGCTTACCCTCGTCGGTCACGACGACCGCTATGCCGTGGAGCAGCTGCAGATGGCGCTGTTCTCCACCAGCGAGGACGGCGAAGCCGTTTCCTCTCTGCATCGGGGAAAAATCTGGCTCACCGCCACCGCAAAAATCACAAAAAACGGCAAAACCGCCACCGCTATGCGGCGTATTCGCGCATCCGAAGAGACTGTTCGGCTGCGCCGGCGAGCTCTGCAGCAGAGCTATTATCTTGCCGCCCTGCAGCTTTTGGATCACACCCCTGCATGGGGCGCGCTGGCTGGCGTCCGACCCACCAAGATCTCTACCAAGCATCTTCTGGAGGGCGGCACCCCCCAAAGTGCGGAAAAGCAGCTGAAGGACATCTATTATGTCACGGAGGAGCGCCGCAAACTGGCGGTAGACTGCTCTGTTTCCACGGTGCATGCCGCATCGCTGCTGGATGAAAACGACATTTCTCTGTATGTGGGAATTCCCTTCTGCCCCACCCGCTGCGCCTACTGCAGCTTCGTCAGCCGCACCGTGGGCAAAAAGACGGAGCTGCTGGAGCCGTACCTGCAAGCACTCCTGAAAGAGATCGCTTTGACAGGAAAGCTTTTGGAAAATTCCGGCAAGCATGTGCGTACCATCTACATAGGCGGCGGCACCCCCACCACCTTGTCCACGCCACAGATGCAGACCCTGCTCTGCGCCATTCGGGATTCTTTCGACCTTTCCCGCTGCATCGAATTTACGGTGGAGGGCGGCAGACCGGATACTTTGAGCGAAGAAAAGCTTCGCGCTATCCGCATAAACGGTGCTGACCGGATGAGCATCAACCCCCAGACCATGATCGACTCCGTCCTGCGTGCCTGCGGCAGACCGCATAGAGCGCAGGATGTGTTGGATGCCTACCGCTGGGCAGAAAATGCCGGCTTCGATGCCATCAACATGGACTTGATCGCCGGACTTCCTACCGACGATTTCGACGGTTTCCGCCATTCGCTGGATTCCGTTGCCGCTTTGAACCCCGCTAACATCACCGTCCACACGCTGGCGCTGAAAAAGGGCGCTGACCTTTTCGAGCAGCGGCAGCAGCTGTCCAGCGCCGAAGAGGTGACCCGAATGGTGGACTATGCCAACGAAACCCTGCGCTCCTTGGGCTACAAACCCTACTATCTGTACCGGCAGAAATACATGTCCGGCTCCTTTGAAAATGTGGGCTGGAGCCGGGACGGCAAAGACTGCCTGTACAACATCTACATGATGGAGGAGCTGCACACCATTCTCTCCGTGGGTGGCGGCGGCATGAACAAGGTGAACCTGCCCGGTGGGCATCTGGAGCGGTTTCATAACCCCAAATTCCCGGAGCAGTACATCGAGATGATCGATTCTGTTTTTGACGATAAGAAAAAGCTGTTTGATTTGATGAGAGGAATCTGATTTGGACACTTTAATTTCCAATGTCACCATTGTGACCATGAACGAAAAAATGGATGTGCTCTTTGGCGCATACCTTGGCGTAAAAGACGGCAAAATTGCCTACATCGGCAAATCCGCCCCTAAGGAGCAGCCCCAGACCATCGTAGACGGTACCGGCATGGTGCTGCTGCCGGGTCTTGTGAACTGTCACACACATCTGGCTACCTCTGTGCTGCGCAGCTACTGCGACGATCTAACCAATGCCCAGGCGCTGGAGGAGCAGCTGAAAAAAGAGGACAAGATGGACAGCCGCAGCGCCAAGGCTGCTGCCAGCCTTGCCATCGCCGAGTGCCTGCGCTTTGGCATCACATCCGTTTCCGACCTCTACTATTATCCCAACGCCACAGCGGAAGCCGCTGCGGAGGCCGGAATCAAGGCGAATATTGCCCTCTCCGCCTACCGCTTCATCGACGGATGCGAGGACTTCGACTTTGAGACCGACGAGCAATGCACGGAGCTGCGCCGCGTCGTAGATAAGTGGAACGGCTACGACGACGGCAGAATCAAGATCGATGCCGGCATCCACGCCGAATATACCAGTAACTTCAAGCTCTGGGAAGGCCTTGTAGGCTATGCCGCAGAGCAGAATCTGGGCTTCCAGCTGCATTTGGCAGAAACACGGGCAGAGGTGGACTCCTGCCTGGACCGCACCGGTCTGACCCCAGCGGAACTACTCAGCTGCCACGGCATTTTTAACCTGCCCGTTACCGCCGCCGGTTGCGCTTGCCTTGAGGACGCGGACAAAGCCCTCATGGGCAAGAAAAAAGCCACAGCTGTCGCCTGCCCCCTTACGGCTGCTAAAAGCGGCAACCCCATCACGCCGGTGCTTGACTGCGTGAAAAGCGGCATGAATGTAGCCCTCGGTACCGGCGGCGCCATTGAAGCCGGCAATCTGGATCTTTTCGAAGTGATGCGGGGCGTTTCCATGTCCGTCCGCGCCGCTTCCGGCAATGCCGATGCCCTGCCTGCTTCCGCCGCGTTGATGATGGCTACCGTCTGCGGTGCCCGGGCACAGGGAAGAGCCGAAAATACCGGCATGATCAAAGAGGGCTTTGACGCCGACTTGATCCTCGTAGACTTCTCCGCACCCCATTTGATTCCCTGCCACAATGTCATGAACGGCCTTGTATTCAGCGCCAAGGGCGGCGATGTGGCCATGACCATGGTGCGGGGCAAGATCCTCTATCAGAACGGTCAGTTCCCCACCATCGATCTGAAAACCGTGATCGAAGAGCTGACCAATTATGCCATCCCCAGACTGTTCCACGACGAGAAAGGAAGCGACTAAGCATGGCAGAAACTCCCAAAAAGCAATCCTTCCTCCACGGCACCATGCTGCTGGCCATGTCCACCGCCATTGTAAAGGTCATCGGTGCTTTCTATTCCATACCGCTGAACGCCATCATCGGCGAGCAGGGCTTCAGCTACTATTCTACCGCCTATGAGATCTACACCCTGCTTTTGATGATCTCCACGGCAGGTCTGCCCGTTGCCATGAGCCGCATGATCTCTCAGGCAAGCAGTTTGGGCAACTTTCGGCAGGTGCGGAAAATCTACACTGTTTCCAGATCCATCTTTCTGACCCTCGGTCTCATCGGCGCGCTGCTGATGACCCTTTTTGCCCGTCAGCTGGCAGCGTTCCAAGAGCAGCCGGATGCATGGGCTGCCATTGCCACACTGGGCCCCAGCTGCTTCCTCATCTGCCTGATGAGCACCTACCGGGGCTTCTTCCAAGGGCAGAGCAACATGATGCCCACCTCCGTCAGTCAGGTGTTGGAATCAATTTGCAAGCTTGTGATTGGCATTGCCGCAGCGTTACTGCTGCTGTGGTACACCAAGAGCTTTTCTCTGGCTGCCGGCGGCGCCATCTTCGGCGTGACCATGAGCTGTCTGGTATCTTCTTTCTACCTGAATCACTGCTTCCGCAAGGCATATAAGGCGCTGCCTGTTTCCGACGAAGCCGTTTCCTCCGGCAAGGACATCGCCAAGGGACTGCTGGCTATCGCCATCCCTATTACTATCGGCTCGGCTGGCTTGCAGATCCTTACCGTACTGGAAACCAAGATCTACATGAGCCAGCTTCTGCAGACGCTGACCCAGTCCCAAGCGGATGTACAGAAGGGCATCTACAACTTTACCCAGAAGATCTTCAACATGCCCTGCGCCTTCATTACCCCCATTACCATCAGCGTCATTCCCGCCATCACTGCCCAGCTGACTACCGGCGATCTGAAAGCCGCCAAGGAAACGGAGGAATCCGCTGTCCGGGTCACAGGTCTCATCAGCGCTCCCTGCGCTGTAGGCCTGGCTGTATTGGCCGAACCGGTCACCGCGCTGCTGGGCGGCTACACCGGTGAGCGTCTGGAGCTGGCTGCCCATTTGATGATGATCCTTGGCATCTGCATTGTATTTAATTCCATCGTGCTGCTGACCAACGCCATCATGCAGGCCCACGGTCATGTGAATCTGCCGGTGGTCAATATGTTCGTCGGCGGTATCATCAAGCTGGTAGCTGTGTTCATCCTTACAGGCAATCCCCTCATCGGCATTCTGGGCACCCCCATTGGAAGCCTGCTGTGCTACCTTTCCATTACGGTACTGAATCTGTTCTCCATGCGGCGGGCATTGCCCCAGGCTCCGGCGGTGCTGCGCAACATTGGAAAATCCTTGCTGGCTGCGGCCATTATGGGTCTTGCGGTTTACGGCACATGGCAGGGTCTGATCGCTTTGCTTGGCACGGACATGAGCCGCGTCATCGCCTGCGGCGTTCCCATTGCCGTGGGTGTTGCCGTGTATGCAGTGGCGGCTGTAAAGCTCAAGGCCATCACCCGGGAGGACTGTCTGCTGCTGCCAAAGGGCGAAAAAATTGCAAAATTGCTCCATTTGTGAAAATAATCCTTGATTTTTGGAAAGAATTGTGTTAGTCTAGGTTCGCTTTGTGTTGAAATAGAGGAAAAGAGGAATCATCATGAATAAAACAGAATGGATCGCCGCCACTGCGGAAAGTGCCGGCATCACCAAAAAGGACGCGGGGCGGGTCCTGAATGCCGCTATCGATACCATCACGGCCAAGCTGGTATCCGGCGAAAAGGTGCAGCTGTCCGGCTTCGGCGTATTTGAAGTCAAGGAGCGGGAAGCCCGTGTGGGCCGCAATCCCCATACCCGCCAGTCCATCGACATCCCCGCCACCCGTGTGCCTGCTTTCAAGGCAAGCAAGGCCCTGAAGGACATTGTAGGGAAATAAGCCATGCGTCTTGACAAATATCTGAAGGTGTCCCGGCTGATCAAGCGCCGGACCGTAGCCAACGAAGCCTGCGACAACGGACGCATCAGCGTCAACGGCCGCATCGTAAAAGCCAGCTACGAGGTCAAGATCGGCGACAAGATCGAGATCACCATGGGCCCCCGGACCGTCGCGGTGGAAGTGCTGCAGGTAGCGGAAACTGTCCGTAAGGACGATGCCGCCGCCATGTACAAAGAGGTATAAAAATAACGGAGCGGGCGAACCGCTCCGTTATTTTTATTTTGAATCGATCTTCCGGATCACTTTTGTCAGTGGTGTAAACAGTACCGACACCGTCACCATGGCGCAGACTGTCTGGGGAATCACCGCAGTCAGGGATTGAAGGAAATAAACCTTCGCCGCATTGGCATGAAAACCATAGATCAGCGGCGTGATCACATCATCCAGCAAGGTAAAACAGACGGTAAAGGCCATGGCAGATGCCACAATGATGCCCTTCTTAAGAAACGAGATCTTCCCAGCAAACCGCGTTCCCAGCCATCCGTAAAACACCGCAAACAAATTATAGTAGATCAAATACAGCACGATGACATTTACCTGAAATCCGAAGACAAAGCACCGCAGCAAGGAAAAAACGGTGGCAATGGCCATGCCGGTGCGAATGCCGTAGGAAAAGCAAAGGCACAGCATCATCACGGTCACGATTTCAATGCCGGAGATGCCGGATAGCGCCAACTGTCCGCCAATGAGCATCGCAACGCAGATGGCCACGCGGACGATAAATTTCGTTTTCTGCATCAGCCAAAAGATTGATATACCCAAATATACAGCTGGTCCGGCTTGATCTGCAAGGCTTCCGCACCGGAAATGGCAGAGCCGTATTGCTTCCCGTCGTATTCCACAGTGCCCCAGGCAGTATTGGCATTTTCCGCATCACTGGTGTAGAGCATCCAGCAGCTGCTGAAATCCGCAGGATTCTCGATGCCATTAATGGATGTGACCATTCCATTGCTGATCTGGCAGGTCATCTTGCCTTCATCGGCCAGCTGATCCATGTAGTCGATCAAAAGCATATCGGTCTTTCCGTCCATAGCTTCCGCGGTGGTTTTGATCACGATGCAGGTCTCCGAATCCTTGATGACCAGCGGCTCACTCTGGCAGCCGGACAGCAGCGCAGAGCACAGAAGCAGCACGGCAAGGATACAACAAACGGTTTTTTTCATAATTGACTCCTCCTAAAAACAATGAAGCTGCGGCGCTTATGTTACAAGCGCCGCAGCCGGTTTTCTGCGACAAACGCAACACCCTGTAATCACGCAGGATGCGGGAAAAATCCGTTCCGTAGGTCTTCTGACTCATGCTTGCAGCTCTGGGAACGCTGCGGCGGCTCTGCCTTCCCGAGGGGATCCCCAGTGACTGACTTTCGTCAAAAGAGCGCGCCATAGGCACATACAGCGGCGGTACCGTCCGGGATTTGCACCCGGTTATCTTGTTCAGCAAAGGAGGTTCAGCGCCCCATTTGCCACGGAACTTCTATCCAGTTGTCACGAATGATTATAGCACTTTGCCATTGCCGTGTCAACAGCAGAAAAATCTGCCGCCGCAGCAGAACATATTGAAGAACCAGCACAAAATCAAGTTGGTGCAGGGCGAGCCACGCATTTCAAAGCCGCGGAAATTCCCTGCCTGCCGGCGATAGGCCGCGCCGCCATTCTGGATCTGCTGCAGCGTATACAGGTATTCCTGATTATCCGGCTCCATGGAGACCGCCTTGCGGATATGCTCCAGAGCCGTTACCTGATTGCCCAGACCGTCATTGGCCAATGCGCTGATATAATACCACTGGGCATCCCGATTCCCGGAATTGCTCAGAATATTCAGCGCCTCCTGATACCTACCCATCTGCACATAACGGTAGGCCGCCTGCTGATACTGATCGGTACTGTCAGTTCCGGAATAGGTTCGCTGCCCGTAGCCGCCAAAGGGATCGTAGCCGTAACCGCCGTAGCTTCCCTGCCGGCCTTGATTTGCGGATGCTTTCTCGGGATTTTTGATCTGCTCGTAGGCAGCATTGACCTCCTGCATTCGCTTTGCCGCTTCCTTATCCCCGGGATTCAGGTCTGGATGATATTTTTTCGCCAGCCGACGGTATGCCTGCTTGATCTCTTCGTCGGTGGCGTCACGGCTGACGCCAAGGACTTTATACGGATCGTCGATCATTTCCCTTCCTCCCGTTCCTTTAATTTCTTTCCCCGGAAGCTGCACCAGACACCGCTGTAAAGAATATTATCCAGAATACCCTTGTCCTGCACCAGCGGCAGCTTCTCGAATTCCTCCGTGCAGCGGCCCATGGCGAGGATCAGATAATTCTCCCACCGGGGCCAGTCCTCCCCCGTTTCCATGGCAAGGAAGGGGTTGTACTTTTTCTTCCGTCTGTCCCGCCGGTAGTCAACCGCCGCGTCCGCAAGATAAATAAACCGCCCCAGCGCCATGCCCATTTTTCGCAAAGTCGGTGCCCACAGATCCTCCCGGTAGGAAAGAAGCTCACCCATCAGCGCGCCAAAGCAGTTTGCCGTTTCGTCTGCATTGGTACAATTCTCTTTTTCCAGCTGATTCAAGCGGGTAATGCACTGGCTGATGGCTTCACACTGCCGGGGATAGCTGCGTGCGATCGCTTCATAATTCTTCGCGAACATACCGGCCATGACCTTGGCGGACAGTTTCCGGTCATCCTGCCAATCGTCAGCGCAGTTATAGTATGCCAGCGCCACATTCATATCCGCCGCATAGCGGATGTATTCGTTATCCACCCAGGGTCTGGGTTTTATGGGGTGCAGCGCGCAGGCTCTTTCGCCGGCGGTTTCCTCCGGCTCATACAGGCTCATGAGCAGCAGGGCAAGAAATGCCATGTCATAGCTCAGACCCAGCCGGGACATCTGGGATGACCGGTCCCGGATCTGCCGGCAGATGCCGCAATATACCGCATTATAGCGCCTTTTCTCCTGCTCTGTCAACTCCTTGACATTGGCCATCACATATCCGAACACTTCGCATCCCTCCATTTCTTTTAATCTACCAAAATGTTGTGAACACACCGTAAACAACGGAATATTTTACAATTTAGAAATATGTCTGCACCTGTAAATGATCGTTTCGCTTAGTAAGCGACGCACTAAAAAAGAAGCATGTCATTGCGAGGGCAGCTGTGCTGCCCGTGGCAATCTCCCGGTACCATCCATAGAACTGCTGTGCAAGACCGGAGATTGTACCAGGAGATTCCCACGGCCCCTTTGGGGCCTCGGAATGACACGGTAGTTGGAAAATGGTCGCATCATTTGTTCTGCTGCCGTAAACAATCATTTCTCGTTCTTCTCCATCAGAAGCCGGTTCAGCGCGCCGCCGTAAAAGACGATAGACAGGCAGAAATACAGCCACAGCATGCTCAGCGCCACAGCATAGACACCGCCGTAAATATTGGAATAGCTGGAAAAATGCTCCACATAAAAGGAAAACAGCCGCGTAAAAATTAGCCATCCGGCAGAAGCGAGCATTGCCCCCGGCAGGCTTTCCCGAAATCCGTTGCGCCGGTTGGGCAAAACCATAAACATAGCCGAAAACAGCGCCGTCTGTAAAAAAAGCATCAAAAAGAACCGGAAATCCACCACTTCCGACAAAAACTGCCCCAATGCGCCCTTTGCAGGGGGCAGGGAATGCAGTATGTTGCCTCCGAATACTCCCAGCACCAGTGTCACCAGCAAAACCACCAGAAACAGAAAAGTATACAGCACACTGATCAGCCGGGTCTTAAAATAGCTTCGGTCCTCCCGCACGCCGTAAATGGTATTCAAGCCCGTTAGAAGCCCATAGATCCCCCGGCTGGCTGACCACAGGGCACCCACCGCGGAAACTGAAACCATTGCCGCGCCGGTATGGGCATAAGTGCTGATGATCAACTTCTCCGCCGCAGGAAGGAGCGCCGCAGGCAGAAAGCCTTCCAGCAGCGCCAGAAGATCCTGGGTGTCCAGAGATGTGTAGCGCAGCAGGCTCAGCAGCAATACCAACGCCGGAAAAACAGACAGCACGATAAAATACCCCGCGTTGGCGGCGTGGCTTGGAATCTGCATTTCCCGCAGCCGCTCCCACAGCCCCAGCAGTTTTCCAATGATACCGCCTTTCGGATGCTCAAACATAATGCCACGCTCCTTTCTTCTTATAGTATGCAGCCAGACTGCGAAAAAACGCAGCGCCCGCCGCCCGAACCGGGCAGCGGGCGAAAATTTTATTCTGCAGAGATCAGGTAGTAATACACCGGCTGGCCGCCACGCAGCAGATTCACATCCGCATCCGGGCAAATTTCCGCAAAGAGGTCTGCCGTCTTCTGGGCCTGCTTTTCAGCAATGTCAGCACCATAGTAAATGGTGATGTACTCTTTGCCCTCGTCCCGGACCTTTTCCGCAAGGCTCTTCAGCAGCACCTTGATATCACGGCCGGTGCCGAACAGCGCGCTTCCGTACATAGCAAGATAGTCGCCCTCATGGATCAAATAGCCGTCAAAGTCGGAGTTTCTGGCAGCGTAGGTCACCTGCATGGTATCAACTGTTGCCAGCGCTTCGGTCATGGCTTCCACATTCTCTTCCACTTCACCCTCGGGGTTGAAGCTCAGCATAGCGGTAACACCCTGGGGAATGGTCTTGCTGGGGATGACCACCACATTCTTGGGGGTCAGGGCATTGACCTGCTCGGCTGCCATGATGATATTCTTATTGTTTGGCAGCACGAATACGGTCTCGGCAGGAACGGTATTGACCATCTCCAGAATGTCCTGAGTGCTGGGGTTCATAGTCTGTCCGCCGGATACCAACGCATCCACGCCCAGATTCTGGAACACATCGGCAATGCCGTCGCCCACGCAGACGGAGACCACGCCGATGGGCTTGGTGGGCTCGGCGATCTTGGGAGCCAGCTCCTGCTCGCTCATGACCTTCTCGGTGTGCTGCAGGCGCATATTTTCGATCTTAACAGTAACGAAGGAGCCGTACTCGATGGCTTCGTGCAGGGCCTTACCGGGATCATTGGTGTGGACATGGACCTTAATGATCTCCTCATCGTCCACCAGCACCAGGCTGTCGCCCAGGCTTGCCAAAAATTCCCGCAGCTTTTCGGGATCGTTCTGATTCTCCCGGGAGATGATGAACTCGGTGCAGTAGGTGAAGGTGATGTCCTCGGTATCAAAGTCGCTGAAATCGGCGGACTCTCTTACTTCGGCAGCAGCGCCCTCAGGAACCACCAGATCCTCGCCCCGCAGAGCAAGGAGCATAGCCTCCAGCGCTACCAGCCAGCCCTTGCCGCCGGCATCCACAACACCGGCCTTCTTCAGCACCGGGTTCTGATTAATGGTGTTTGCCAGAGCTGTCTTGGCTTCTTCAATGGCAGCCTCGTGGACAAATTCGATGTGATTATTCTCCTGCGCAGCCTGGGCAGCCTTGGCAGCAGCCAAACGGGCAACGGTCAGGATCGTGCCCTCGGCAGGCTTCATAACAGCCTTGTAAGCCGCATCCACGCCGCCCTGCAGGGCTTCTGCCCACAGAACGCCGTCACAGTGCTCACAGCCCTTGAGCTTCTTGCTGATGCCCTTGAACAGCAGGCTGAGGATAACACCGGAGTTGCCTCTGGCGCCCCGCAGTGTTGCGGAAGCGGTAGTGGCAGCGGCCTTCTCCAGAGAGGGATCCTCCACCTTGCGCAGATCCGCGGCAGCAGCGTTGATGGTCATAGACATATTGGTGCCGGTATCGCCGTCCGGCACGGGGAATACATTCAGGTCATTCAGAGCCTGCTTATTGATCTCAATAGCGGCAGCCGCATTGATGACCAGCCGGCGGAAATCCGCGCCGTTGATTGTCTGTCTCAATTTCCCTTACCTCCGATCAACCGATCATCATGGAATCGATATACACATGGACCGCCCGAACCGGAGTGCCGGTGCAGTTGGTGACCTCGTAGCTGACGCGCTCGATGATGGCCTGACCCAGAGCGGTCAGGTTCACGCCGCTGTCGACCATGATGTGCAGGTCGATGGAAATGGTGTCGTCCTCGTGAAACTCCACATTCACGCCCTTGGACATGGATTCCTTGCGCAGCAGATGGTACACGCCGTCCTTGACGGAGCGGGCAGCCATACCCTTGACACCGAAGCAGTTGGAAGCTGCCGTGCCGGCAATGTCGGTATAAACGCTGCTGCTGACATTGACGGAGCCGTTTTCATTGTTGTGACGGATCATAGAAATACCTCCTGAATCAATTGGGGGTTACACCATGCTGGATTCCCAGCACTCGGGGGCGGTCAGGCCCATCATTTTTACAACAGTGGGAGCCACATTGGCAAGGCCGTAAGCGCCTTCCTTGATGACCCATTCCTTATCCTTATCATAAATGATGAAAGGAACAGGGTTCAAAGAGTGAGCGGTACGGACAGAGGTCTTGCCCTTCTTGGTTTCGGTCATCTGGTCGGCATTTCCGTGGTCAGCGGTGATCAGCACAGTGTAGCCGTACTTGTCGGCAGCCTCGATGATGGCCTTCAGGCCGTTATCGACGCATTCCATAGCGTAAACAACTGCATCCATCACGCCGGTATGGCCCACCATATCGCCGTTGGGGAAGTTGCAGCGCAGGAACCGGAACTTGCCGGATGCCATGTTCTCCACCATCTTCTCGGTGATCTCCTTGGACTTCATGGCAGGCGCCTGCTCGAAGGGGATCACATCGGAGGGGATCTCCTCGTAAACTTCCAGAGACTCATCGACCTTGCCGGAGCGGTTGCCGT
The DNA here is from genome assembly GCA_045576415.1 of Faecousia sp. Lineage (GTDB taxonomy): Bacteria > Bacillota > Clostridia > Oscillospirales > Oscillospiraceae > Faecousia. The sequence continues at coordinate 30,896 of JAZNGJ010000076.1, forward strand.
TCCAGAAATAGGTCACATGGCCGTACTTCTGGGTCTCGGACACGGCGTACTCGGTAACACCGGCTTCGCACAGAACCTCGGTCAGCGTATTCTTGATGACGGGGGGCTGGAGCAGGTAGTTTTCGGGGATGTTCAGATCGGCATCGTACTGCAGCATGCCGGCGAACATAACACCTTCATAGCCGGGGCGGTCGAACTTGTCAAAATCCTTGCGGTCGAAAGCAAGGCTGATCTCCTGTGCCCGGTCGCCGCGGAAGTTAAAGAGGATCACGCTGTCGCCATTGTTGATCTTTGCAACGGGCTCGCCGTTTCTTGCCACCACGAAGGCAGGCAGATCCTGGTCGATGCAGCCGGTCTCGGCGCGGTAAGTCTCGATAGCTTCTGTTGCGGAAGCGAACATTCTGCCCTGACCCTGCACATGGGTACGCCAGCCGGTTTCTACCATGCCCCAGTTGGCTTCATAGCGGTCCATGGTGACCTGCATGCGGCCGCCGCCGGAAGCGATGGCATAGTCGCAGCCCTCGGTGTTCAGCTCGTTAAGAACAGTTTCCAGCTGGGAAACATACTCCAACGCGGAAGTAGCAGGCACATCACGGCCATCCAGCAGGATGTGGCAGTAAGCCTTCTTGACGCCCTCAGCCTTGGCCTGCTTCAGCAGAGCAATGAGATGGGCGATGTTGGAGTGGACATTGCCGTCGGACAGCAGGCCGATAAAGTGCATGGCCTTACCGTCAGCATTGGCGACCAGAGCCTTCCATGTAGCGGATGCGTACAGCGCGCCGTTTTCAATAGACTCGCCCACCAGCTTTGCGCCCTGAGAATAGACCTGACCGCAGCCGAGGGCATTGTGGCCGACCTCGGAGTTGCCCATATCTTCATCGCTGGGCAGGCCGACAGCGGTGCCGTGGGCCTTCAGGTAAGTATGGGGGCAGGTGGCAAGCAGATGATCCAGCGTGGGAGTCTTGGCGACCACAACAGCATCGCCGCTGCCGCCGTCACCCTTGCCAACGCCGTCCATGATCACAAGAACAATGGGTTTTTCCATAATAATATTACCTCCAAACCGATTTGATCGGAAATTCGCAGATTTTCAGTTGTATTATTTTACTACATTTCCGCGCAACTTACAAGCCGATTTTTTAATTTTTTCTTAAATGTCAAAGAAAGAATCCGGAAGACTGCCAAAATTGAGCATATCTTCCGGATTATGTTAAAAATGTATTAAGTAAAGAGTTCAAATTGGAATTGGTCGGGTAATTTTAATCTTCGGGTCTGGGATTGTTTGGAAGCGGTTTGCCATTTTCATCTCTGTTAATGGGGTAGGCTTTAAGATGAAAGCTAATGCTCTTACAGGGACATATCATATCCATTTCATATTTTTCTTTTGAACCTCTATGTGTAAAGTCTCCTCCACAGCGGATTACCTCACACCATGTATAAACCTGTGACATAACTCTGGGACATATTCCTGCAGGACATTCATAGGAAAAACAAACTGGTCTCCTTTTTCTATACCGAGTCTGCAATGAGCGGCTTTTCCATCAAAAGCAGTTAATTCAAACTCCCAATCTTCAACTACCCATTTTTTCATACCTAAATTACTCCTTTGTCAACTTGGAATTTGTGCAAAAGCTATCTAAATAAATCTTTCAACAAAGCATCAATGCGCTCTGTGCAGTCCGTTTCTCGTGTTTTTTGCTTTCGCCAATCATCCGAAAGCGGAAAATATACGTTGTCGTTTACAGTTTTACCCATATCCCATTTCCCGTTTATGTTTTTATTATCAATCAGCCAATCCACCACAAAATACAACTTGTCCTTTGCAGAATCATACTTTGAAAGTAATTCTATTGCTCCAAGGTAGCGACTTGCTTCTCTACTTTCAAAACTACAAGGCAAGGCAGATAACGCCTTATCGTAAACATAATAAATCCCATCTTCTTTGGATAGGACATAATTCACAAGTGCCGTTTCTGTGCTGCTATCTAAGCAATCTATCAAAATAGAAATAGGGTAAAAATTCACGAAATCAACAAGTCGACCTCCGTTCGGCTTCATTCCAAAAGTTTCGTGATATGCGACAACATAATCACTATGGCTATAGGCACCTCCTGCAAAGGCGTTAGTAATAATCCCAGTCCACTGTTCTGCAACCCTATTCGCATTTGAATTATCCAAAGTAAAGCGCCGAATCCATGTTGCCAACATCAGTGATGTGAAAATATCCCAATCATGTAGCTTTTCCCGTCTGTCTGGTATCGTATTTTTTCCAGTCAGACAGTCATCCATATACATTACAGCCTTTTGAATACACTCGTCCTCTATTGTATACCCTAATCGTTCAAGACGGCGAAGAGCCTGTTCTGTGGTAATAGGTGCATCATAGAATTGCGACAGCGAATGAAACCAACCCCACTTCCCGTCGGGCTCTTGTAAAGAAATTATGCTTTTTGCCCACTTGCCATTTTTGTGCATATTAATTCTCCAAAACTAATCAAGAAAAACCCAATTTATCGTTTAATTCATCGTTCCCTCTGCCCGGGTAAACAGATCACCGATCCGCTCCCGCAGAGCCATCGCCTCCGGCGTGTCGGCGGTACCTTCCGTATCGATCCACCGGGCAGAGGCAGTCTGGGCATCCTTCAGTGTCTGCAGATCCATGCTTAGATTCGCCACACGGAACACCGGCAGGCCTGATTGACGGGAACCGAAGAAATCGCCGGGTCCACGCATTTTCAGATCCTCTTCCGCGATCTTGAAGCCGTCGGTAGTCTTGCACAGCGCCTTCAGCCGCTGCAGTGTTTCGCTGTTTTTATTGTGAGAGGTCAGGATGCAGTAGCTCTTGGCTTTGCCCCGTCCCACTCTGCCCCGGAGCTGATGGAGCTGGGAAAGGCCGAACCGGTCTGCATCCTCAATGACCATCAGTGTGGCATTGGGCACATCCACGCCAACCTCTATAACAGTGGTAGCCACCATCACATCCGCTTCGCCCCGGGCAAAGGCCGCCATGGTCTCCTCCTTTTCCGCGCCCTTCATCTGGCCGTGGAGCAGAGCGATCCGCAGCTCGGGAAACACGGTCTTTTGGAGGGTCTCCGCCCAGACGGTGGCTGCTTTGATGCCTAAGTCCTCATTTTCCTCCACCGCAGGGCAGACAATGAAGCACTGGTGCCCCTGCGCCACCTGCTTGCGGATAAAGGCATTGATCCGGGGTCGATAGCTTTCATTTACAAGGAAGCTATCCACCGGCTCTCTTCCGGGGGGCAGTTCATTGATAACGGAGACCTCCAGATCGCCGTACATCAAAAGTGCCAGCGTTCGGGGAATCGGGGTTGCGGACATGACCAGCAAATGGGGGTCGCTCCCCTTGGCGGAGAGCTTTGCCCGCTGGGCAACACCAAACCGGTGCTGCTCATCGGTGACCACCAGTCCCAGATTCTGAAATTCTGTGGCATCGGACAGCAGCGCATGGGTACCTACCGCAAAATCCACCGCACCTGAAGCAAGCGCTTCCCGCACATTTTTCTTCTGCTTGGGTGTCATAGAACCCGTCAGCAGCGCCATGCGGATGCCCAACGGCTCCAGTAGCCGGGATAACGAATGATAGTGCTGCTCCGCAAGGATCTCCGTCGGGGCCATCAGCGCCGCCTGGGCGCCATTTCTGGCTGTACAGTAAGCCGCAGCCGCAGCCACCATGGTCTTGCCGCTGCCCACATCGCCCTGCACCAGCCGGTTCATAGGCGCGCCGGAACGCAGATCCTGCAAAATTTCACTGATCGCCCGCTTCTGCGCCCCGGTCAGAGAGAATGGCAGCGCCGAAAGGAATGGCTTCAAATCCAGATTTTCATAGGGCTTGGTATGCTTGACCGCCCGGGCAGCCCGCATCAGCGCAAGACCCGCGGATAACACAAAGAACTCCTCAAAGATCAGCCGTTTCTTGGCCATCTCCGCCTCTGCCATGGAGGCAGGCTCATGGATGGCATAGTATGCCCGGTCGGCACCCAAAATGCCATACTCCTGCCGCACCGGCTCCGGCAGAACTTCCGCCGGCGGATCGCAAACCGCCAGCGCCTGCCGTACTGCCTTGAGCATGGCGGCATTGGTAAGGCCCGCCGTCAGAGGATAGATGGGCAGTACCCGCCGGGTGGTCACCGGCTGGGAATCCAGGGATTCAAACACGGGATTTGTCATATTGTAGCCGATAAAATCGCCGGACACCGCGCCATAGAACACATATTCCTGCCCGTAGCGCAAAGTTTCCGCGGCGTACTTATTATTAAAGAAAGTCACCGTCAGCCGGGCGGTGTGGTCGGCGATCTGCACCCGGGTCAGGTCCAGACCTTTTCGGATATGCCGGGTCTGGGGGGTGTTCATCACCATGGCCTTGAAGCAGGCCGGGGTATCCACCTCCAGCTTGTCGATGGTCACAAGCTTTGTGCGGTCCTCATAGCCTCTGGGGAAATGGCAGATCAGATCCCGGAGGGTAAAAATATTCAGATTCGCGAACTGCTTGGCCTTGCTGGGGCCGATGCCTTTTAATATGGTAATGGGATCGGATAGCTTCGCCATGGCGGTCACCTCCTTTTTAAGAATTATAACACAACGGCATTAAAAATGGAATATACAGCTGTGGCAAAAGTCCCCTGCCGGCAGCGAGAGATTTTGGCTCAGATGAAATACTGCGGGCCGACGATGTATCAGGTATACCTCGAGGCTCGCGGTATGCACAGCTGGGGCAAAAGTCCCCTGCCGGCAGCGAGAGATTTTGGCTCAGATGAAATACTGCGGGCCGACGATGTATCAGGTATACCTCGAGGCTCGCGGTATGCACAGCTGGGGCAAAAGATCCGCTGCCGGAAAATGAAAAAACTCCCTCCGGTAATAGTCGGGAGGGAGTTATTTTCAGAGAGATCAAGCCAGCTTGTTCAGCTTCAGGGTCATGCTGCTCTTCTTGCGGGCAGCATTGTTCTTGTGCAGAAGACCCTTGATCACAGCCTGGTCAACAGCCTTAACGGCAACCTTGTAAGCAGCCTCGGCAGCGGCCTTGTCGCCGGACTCCAGAGCAGCGTCGTACTTCTTCAGGTTGGTCTTCAGCTCGGACTTGTCAGCCTTGTTCTTCTCATAAGCGATCTTGGAACGAATGACATCCTTCTTAGAGGACTTAATGTTGGGCATGCGGTACACCTCCTGTTCCCCAAACGTATTCATACAGATATGCATTATAACGCTGTTTTTCCATAAAATCAATCCCTTTTTGAAAAATTTTTTCAAAAAATACAGCCGTTTTTGCCCCTTTTCCCCTGTACCGCTTTTCTTTTTCTCCGCAATTAACTTGTCAAGTACTATTTTCCCACACACATTTGGCAGTATTGTCAAAAGCACAAGGGGCGAAAAAGTGAGAGATTTGTCGAAGCGTGTCGCAAATAATTATGTCGACTGAAAGGAAACTTCCCCAAATAACCGTCAACCCCATCCGCCTGTGGAAAAACCTGTGGAGAATGTGGAAAAGTCCATGTTTTCAACATGTATTTTCCCTTTCGCACCCGGTTTCCCATTTCAAAGTCCCGGCATTTTTCAAACTTTTTCGCACATCATAACGGAACCGTAATGATGTTACGGAAACAAAAAACACGACGCATTTTATCTTGATTTTTCCCGAAAAAGTTTGGCATTTTGAAAAATCTGTCTGCTCAAAACCGGCGCGTCCATCCCCTTCCGTCATAATTTTTGTGAAAAACCGCCAAAGCCGCAAACGGTATCATTCGGCGGCAAATGGAAATACTGGTAAGGACAATTGAGCATAGGAGGACCGCCATGCAGGGAAAAGTCGAGATCTGCGGTGTGAACACCGCACGCCTGAAGACCCTGTCCCACGCGCAAATGGACGAACTGCTTCTAAAAGCTAAGGATGGCGACGAATACGCCCGGCAAGCCTTGATCGAAGGGAATCTGCGGCTGGTGCTGAGCGTGATCCAGCGCTTTGACAAGCGGGGGGAAAACCCGGACGACCTGTTTCAGGTCGGCTGCATCGGCCTGATGAAGGCCATCTCCAATTTTGACCCCACCAAGCAAGTCCGATTCTCCACCTACGGTGTGCCCATGATCGCCGGAGAAGTCCGGCGGTATCTGCGGGACAACAGCGCCATCCGGGTATCCCGATCGATCCGGGATGTGGCCTACAGGGTGCTGCAGTGCAAAGAAGCCATGCTGGCCCGGCTTGACCGGGAGCCAACGCTGGAGGAGATCTCCAAGGAGCTGGAGTTGCCTATGGAGGATGTCAGCGAGGCGCTGGATGCCGTCTGCGCGCCGGTAAGCCTCTATGACCCCGTGTATTCCGACGGCAGCGACCCGCTGACCGTTATGGATCAGGTTCGGGATACCAAGAACACCGAAACCAACTGGATGGAGCATATCACGCTGCAAAATGCCTTCCGCAAACTCAACGACCGGGAGCAGCAGATCCTTTCCCTGCGGTTTTACGACGGAAAGACCCAGATGGAGGTAGCCGGCGCCCTGGGGATCTCCCAGGCACAGGTCTCCCGATTGGAAAAGGGTGCCATTTCCGCCATGCGCAAATCCGTCAGCATTTCCTAAGGAAAATGATCGTTTAGCGGCGAGTCGCCGCTGACGCCGCGCACACCCTGCGGCGATAATTGTTATTGCCCTGCGCCGCCCGGTAACGCTTTTGCGGAAAAAGCCATAAATGATCGTTTAGTTTAGTAAGCGACGCACTAAAAAAGAAGCATGTCATTGCGAGGGCAGCTATGCTGCCCGTGGCAATCTCCCGGTACCATCTATAGAAATGCTAAGCAGAATCAGAGATTGTACCAGGAGATTCCCACGGCCCCTTTGGGGCCTCGGAATGACATGGTAGACGGAAGATAGCCGCATCATTTGTTCTGCTGCTGTAAACGATCATTTACGCTTCCGTAAAAATTCCCGCCCCGGAATTTCCGGGGCGGCTGTTCATTATACTTTATACTTTATTTTTCCCAGAGCGGCTCCGGATCCCGCAGCAGTGACAGCAGTTCGTCAAAGCTCTCCTGCCCCCGCTCCGTAAACCAGCACTGCACGGCGCTGATCACACCTGCCACCACCGAAGTAACGGCAGCAAGAATGTGATCCATCGGGTAATTCACGCCTTTGATCTTCAACAATCCCAGCGCCAGAAGATAGCCACAGATCAGCGACACAGGATCAAGATAACCCCAAAGGCAGATCGCCCTCACCTCGCAGCCGTCACCGTGCTGGGTCACAAAACCGATGGCGCGGCTTTTTTCATTGGTGATCCTGCGGTTCCACTCATATCCCGCGTGATGGGTAACATAGAAGAAGTTTCCCAGAACCACACCGGTAAATCTGGTCTGGCCAAACGCGAACCAAGATTCCATCTGATACCGCAGATGGTGCAGATATTTTTTCTTATCCAGCGGAGAAAGGATCCTCACGGAAACCTCCTTTTATTCTTTATTCATCGTACTCGTTGGGAACGGTGGTCACGACGGGGGTGCCGTCCCGGTTCAGCAGGGGTGTCAGCCCGCCGGCATTTCCGGTAACATGGAACAGGTAGTTCACTCCGGTCTGACGGTCTACCCAGATCTCATTACTGCCGAACACACCGTCTGTGTAAGTTCTGACAAAACGCTTCTGCTCAGCCATATTACTGCTCCTTCACGCCCTCAACAATACCGTTTGCCATACCGACCAGACCCTGCATCTCGGAGGGAATGATGATCTTGGTGGCCTGACCGTCGGCAATCTTCTGCATAGCCTCGATGGACTTGAGCTTGATGACCTGATCGTTGGGAGCCTTGGCGTTCAGCAGCTCCAGAGAATCGGCCATCGCCTTCTGGACTGCCAGGATCGCCTGTGCTTCACCGTCGGCCTTCAGAATAGCAGCCTGCTTTTCGGCTTCTGCCCGCAGGATGGCAGCTTCCTTCTCGGCGCTGGCACGCAGGATGGCGGATTCCTTCTCACCTTCGGCAATGAGGATGGCGGACTTCTTCTGGCCCTCGGCCTGCAGGATGGCCTGACGGCGGTCACGCTCGGCCTTCATCTGCTTTTCCATGGAGGACTGGATATCAGCGGGAGGCAGGATGTTCTTCAGCTCCACGCGGTTGACCTTGATGCCCCAGGGGTCGGTGGCTTCGTCCAGAATGGCCCGCATCTTGGTGTTGACCACATCGCGGGAGGTCAGGGTCTGGTCAAGCTCCAGATCGCCGATGATGTTACGCAAGGTGGTAGCGGTCAGAGTCTCCATAGCGGCCATGGGCTGCTCCACACCGTAAGCATACAGCTTGGGATCGGTGATCTGGAAATACACGACGGTATCGATCTGCATGGTAACATTATCCTTGGTGATAACGGGCTGGGGAGGATAGTCCAAGACCTGCTCCTTCAGGGAAACACGGCGGGCGATCCGGTCAATGAAGGGGACCTTAAAGTGCAGGCCCACGCCCCACACGCTCTGGAAGGCACCCAGACGCTCGATAACATATGCCCGGGACTGCTGAACAACAGCAATGTTGGAAATAATGATGATAAACAGAACAATAATAACAGCTGCGATGATAAACGGACCCATAATTTTTCCTCCTTATAAATTAAACGGTTGCTTCTACTTTTACTTCCGAAACAAAGGCCTTAACGCCCTCGATCCGGTCCACCCGAACCAGTGCTCCCACGGGGATCGGCTGGCCTGCGGTGCTTCTTGCGGACCAGTACATGCCCCCCAGCTTCACCTGTCCGGTGGCGCTGAGATTGTCGACAGCCTCGGTGACATACCCTTCGGTGCCGATGACACTGTCCACATTGGTCTTTGTCAGATGGGGACGCAGAAACTTCTTGACAAAGGGCCACAGGCAGGCAAGCAAGCCGCCGGAAACCACCAGAAACAGAAGGATCTGCAGCCACAGCTGACCGTGCAGCATGCTGGCGATGGCCGCCACCAGAGAGCCTGCGGCGAACCAGATGGAAACCAAATGGATCGGACAGGCAGCCTCCACAATGAGGAATACCACCATCAAAGCAAGCCAAATAAATGTATCCATGTTTTTCCTCCTCCCTTGCTTTGGTTTGGATGGGTATAGAATACCAGATTTTCAGGCCGCAGTCAATTGACATTATGTGCAAAATATGGACTTTTGCACCCTCAAACAAACTGTTTTTCTAATTTTGTAATTGAAATCAGAATTTTTTCTCGCTTTTTTATGGTAGAACCGATAAAAAATCTCATTTTTGTGAACTTTGCGTTCATATAATTGCGGTATATGGTCATATGACCATATGATTTCAGGCATATTCTTTTTCGTTACACCCTGCCTATTTTTGGTCTTTATAAATTTTTTCTTTGCAAAACGCCCTGTTTTGTTTAATATTTTCCGGGTTTATAAAATTTTTTGGATTCATTTCTGCTTCGCCGCGGCGGCCTGCTTTTCATTCCCCGATCTTTGGGTATTCTTTTCGGAAAATTATCGAAAAGGACAAACGCTTTTGTGAAATATGCTTGACAACGGGGCGTTTCACAGGTAAAATAACTTCGGTATAGTGTGCGCCGCCGCGGAAGCATCGTCCGGGCAGCGTTTCATGGATAACCGGCATGTGCCGGAGTTTGGGATTTGCGCCTCATGGCGTTTTGGTTTGTAAGATAAATTGCGCCGCGTTTTGCGGATGGGTAATACAAATTTTACACATGGGGTTCATTGTGCCCACCTCTCAGGCATTGCCATTTCATTATAAATGAAGGAGGTGCGCTCAAGGATTATGGAATTGCATATCGCGATCATTCTGATCGTCGTTGGCGTCGCGGTGGGCATCGCCGCCGGCTTTGGCTTCGGTATCGTGTACCGCAAGAAAGTCGCCGAGCGGGAGATCGGCTCCGCCGAAATGGAGGCTACCCGCCTAATCAACGAAGCCATCCGCAGCGGTGAAAGCCGCAAGAAGGAAATGCTTCTGGAAGCCAAGGACGAGATCCATAAATCACGCACAGAGTACGAAAAAGAAGTTAAAGAGCGCCGGGCGGAGCTTTCTAAGCAGGAACGCCGTCTGGAACAGAAGGAGATCACCCTCGACAAGAAGACCGAAGCCTTTGAGCACAAAGAAGAAGAGCTGGCCAAGAAGCTGCAGAAGGTAGCCGAGACCCAGGCCGAAGCCGAGCAGGCCAAGGCTGCCCAGATGAAGGCTCTGGAAGCCATCTCCGGTCTGACCCAGGAGCAGGCAAAGCAGCATCTGCTGCAGAGCGTGGAGGACGAAGTCCGCCACGAGACCGCCCTGAAGATCAAGGAGATCGAGCAGCAGCTGAAGGATGAGGCAGAGGACAAGGCACGGGAGGTCATCTCCACCGCCATTCAGCGCTGCGCCGCTGACCATGCTGCCGAAGTTACCGTCTCCGTTGTGGCACTGCCCAACGACGAGATGAAGGGCCGGATCATCGGCCGTGAGGGCCGGAACATCCGGACCCTGGAGACCATCACCGGCGTGGGTCTGATCATCGACCACACCCCCGAGGCCATCACCGTCTCCTCCTTCGATCCCGTTCGCCGGGAAATCGCCCGGCTGGCCCTGGAGAAGCTGATCACCGACGGCCGCATCCACCCCACCCGCATCGAGGACATGGTGGAGAAGGCCCGGAAGGAAGTGGACCGCACCATCAAGGAAGAAGGCGAGCGCGCCTGCTACGAGACCGGCGTTCACAACCTGAACCCCGAGCTGATCAAGATTCTGGGCCGCCAGAAGTACCGCACTTCCTACGGTCAGAACGTTCTGAATCACTCCATCGAAGTTTCCCACATCGCCGGTCTTATGGCTGCCGAACTGGGTGTGGATGTGGCACTGGCAAAGCGGGCCGGTCTGCTGCACGACCTGGGCAAGTCC
>JAZNGJ010000077.1:0-6458 GCA_045576415.1 Faecousia sp.
AAAGGACAGAAGTGTTTTTATCCCAATAGGTATAAAAAGAATACGGCAGTATAGCGTTCAGCTATACTGCCGTATTCTTCGCACTCGTCAATCGGCTTGTTTCATATGATATTCAAGATATCCTTATGACAACTCGCCTAACCGGCTGCTGTTTTTTTAAAAAGCTTCCAATTATTGCATTTGATTCCGAAAAAGTACAGGCATATGAAAAATAAACTGGGAAAAGCTATGTTTGCGGAAAAGAAAATGCTTTCTTCGGAAAGTATTTGATTTCCGAAAGAAAGCATAAAGGAGAGAAAAGTTATGAGAAGCAACAACCAGATCAATGTTCCCCAGGCCCGTGAGGCAATGGACAAGTTCAAGATGCAGGCTGCACAGGAAGTGGGCGTTAACCTGCAGAACGGTTACAACGGTCACCTGACCTCCCGTGAGGCCGGCTCCGTCGGCGGCCAGATGGTCAAGAAGATGATCGAGGCTTACGAGCAGGGCCTGCAGTAATCATCAAAAGAAGATGACCGGGGTGACCCGGTCATCTTTTTGTGCAGATCAATAGTTTTCGGCGTGGATCTCGAAGTAAGCCTTGGGGTGGGCGCAGGTGGGGCAGATCTCGGGGGCGGCAGTGCCAACGATGATGTGACCGCAGTTGCGGCATTCCCAGACCTTGACCTCGCTCTTGGCGAAGACTTCGGCGGTCTCCACATTCTTCAGCAGCGCACGGTAGCGCTCTTCGTGGTGCTTTTCGATGGCGGCGACCATGCGGAATTTCGCAGCCAGCTCGGGGAAGCCCTCTTCCTCGGCGGTCTTGGCAAAGCCGGCGTACATATCGGTCCACTCGTAGTTCTCGCCTGCGGCGGCAGCGCCCAGATTCTCAGCGGTGTCGCCGATGCCGTTCAGCTCCTTGAACCAGAGCTTTGCGTGTTCCTTTTCGTTATCAGCGGTCTTCAGAAACAGAGCGGCGATCTGCTCATAGCCTTCCTTCTTGGCCTTGGAAGCGAAGTAGGTATATTTGTTGCGGGCTTCGGACTCGCCGGAGAAAGCGGCCATCAGATTCTTCTCGGTCTGGGTGCCGGCGTATTTGTTGCTCATAAGATTACCTCCAATAATAATAGGGAATGATTCCCGTTTGCTTTATTATAGCAAATGGCATTCGTAATTACAATATGGGTTTTTCCCAATTTTATACTCCGGTTTTTGTGGTTTTTGTGTATGTCAATCTCTTGCAAATTATGCCATTTCGTGATATGCTATCTGCGGATAAAAACCAGTTAAGGTATATCGCAATATAAATTTAAGTTTTTAGGAGGCAATGGAATGACTCTCAGCGAAAAGAAGCAGCTGCAGATCACTGCCTGCAAGGTCCGTATGGGCATCATCGAGTCCACCTACGGCGCCAAGGCAGGACATCCCGGCGGCAGCCTGTCTGCTGCGGAAATGTTCACTTATCTGTACTTTAAGGAAATGAACATCGATCCCAAGAACCCCAAGTGGGAAGACCGTGACCGTTTTGTCCTCAGTAAGGGCCACACCACTCCCGGCCTGTACTCCACGCTGGCAAACCGCGGCTTCTTCCCCGTGGAAGACCTGCCCACCTTCCGTCACATCGACAGCTATCTGCAGGGCCACCCCAATATGAACATGGTTCCCGGCGTGGATATGTCCACCGGCTCTCTGGGTCAGGGTATCTCCACCGCTGTTGGCATGGCTTTGGGCGCAAAGCATACTGGAAAGCAGAGCCGTGTCTACACCCTGCTGGGTGACGGCGAGATCCAGGAAGGCCAGGTCTGGGAAGCCTGCATGGCAGCTGCCCACTACAAGCTGGACAACCTGTGCATCGTGGTGGATAACAACGGCCTGCAGATTGATGGCAATATCGCTGATGTTATGAGCCCCTATCCCATCGTGGACAAGCTGGTGGCTTTCGGCTTCCATGTCATCGCCATCGACGGCCATGACTTTGACGCCATCGAGGCCGCGCTGAACGAGGCTAAAAATACCAAGGGTCAGCCCACCGCCATCGTCATGAAGACCACCAAGGGCAAGGATGTTTCCTACATGGAGAACAATGCCGGCTGGCACGGCAAGGCACCCAACGACGCAGAGTACGCACAGGCTATGACTGAGCTGAAGGCTCTGTTGGCAGAACTGGAGGGCTAAGAATATGGCAGATGTAAAGAAGATCGCAACCCGCGACAGCTACGGCAAGGCTCTTGCAGAGCTGGGCGCACAGTATGACAATCTGGTGGTTCTGGATGCCGACCTGGCAGGCGCCACCAAGACCGGTACCTTCCAGAAAGCATTCCCCGAGCGGCACTTTGACTGCGGCATCGCCGAGGCCAACATGATCTGTATCGCGGCAGGCCTCAGCACTACCGGACTGGTTCCCTTTGCCAGCTCCTTTGCCATGTTCGCCGCAGGCCGCGCTTTCGAGCAGGTCCGTAACTCCATCGGCTATCCCCACCTGAATGTCAAGATCGGCGCGACCCACGGCGGCATCTCCGTCGGTGAGGACGGCGCCAGCCACCAGTGCTGCGAGGACTTCGCACTGATGCGCTCCATCCCCGGCATGACCGTTATTTGCCCTGCTGACGATGTGGAAGCACGGGCTGCTGTGAAGGCTGCCTATGAGATGGAAGGCCCCGTTTACCTGCGCTTCGGCAGACTTGCTGTGCCGGTGTTCCACGAAGAGGGCATGAAGTTTGAGATCGGCAAGGGCGAGATCCTGCGGGACGGCGCCGATGTTGCCATCATTGCCAACGGTCTGATGGTTAACGAGGCTCTGGTCGCTGCCGATGAGCTGAAAGAGGCCGGTATCAACGCCATGGTCATCAATATGGCCACCATCAAGCCCCTGCATGAGGAACTGGTGCTGGAAGCTGCCAAAAAGTGCGGCAAGGTCATCACCTGCGAAGAGCACTCCGTCATCGGCGGTCTGGGCGAGGCTGTGTGCGCAGTCCTTTCCGAGAAGCTGCCCACTCCCGTCAAGCGCATCGGTGTCAACGATGAGTTCGGTCATTCCGGTCCCGCAGCTGCGCTGCTGAAGCAGTTTGGCCTGAGCGCTGAGAATATCGTTGCGGTTGCCAAGGAATTCTGCAAGTAATTTCAAAACATTACGGGCGCATCCGATCGGATGCGCCCGTTTTTATGCCCTCAGTTCCTCGGATAGCAGAAAACCAACGTGGATCCCTTCCAGAAAGGCCAGCTTTTCGTGCTGAGAACACAGAGCAGTGATCATATCAAGGGCATTGTCATACTCTTTTCCGGTACGAGTACAAAATAACCATTCCAGTTTACGGAAGCTATCTTGAATGGCTTCGCTGTTGATCGGATTCCACTCTGTGTACCACAGATAAAGCATTTCCAGCAGTGAGTCTGCATCCGTATAGCCGTAGCAGGGTGAATTTTCAGCAAATTGAGCTTTTAGCTTTTCGATATATTGGTTCATTATACTACATCTCCAAATTTATTATTTCTTTGCACCTATATAGGTGCAAAGAAATAATAACAAGCATTTATAATAATGTCAAGAGAAAAGTTCCTATATAGGTGCAAGGGGGTTGGTTATGAACGCAGTTATTGAAAAGCGTATTGGAATGAACATTCGGAAACTCCGTGAAGCGGCAGGGTTGACACAGGAGGTTTTAGCATTGCAACTACAAATTAATGGTTGCGATATTACCAGAAGTGCGGTTGCTAAAATTGAAGTTGGACAGCGGCACTTATATCCAGATGAGATTGTACTGATTCGGAGAATACTAAAGGTAAGATATGAGGACATTTTTGATTTGAGCTAATGTAGTTTCTCTGCGGTATTTGGGCGCATCCGATCGGATGCGCCCTGTTTTATATGGATGAAATAATGATACGATGGAGCAATAAGAATCCTGCGCCTGTATAGGTGCAGAAAAAATTTTTGATGTTAAATGATCGTTTAACTTAGTAAGCGGCGCGCTAAAAAGAAGCATGTCATTGCCACGGGCAGCTATGCTGCCCGTGGCAATCTCCCGGTACCATCTATAGAAATATTAAGCAGGATCGGAGATTGTACCAGGAGATTCCCACGGCCCCTTTGGGGCCTCGGAATGACATGGTAGACGGAAGATAGCGTATTATTTGTTCTGTTACCGCAGACGATCATTTTCCGCGCAAAAACAGCCGCACCCGGGTGGGTGCGGCAGTAAGTTTTTGAGATTTAGGCCTTCTTCTGGGTCATCTTGATGACCAGAAGAACGATGAACATCATCGCAAGGGACAGCGGCAGCACGATCCATGCGCTCTGAACGAAGCCTGCAATGATGTATCCGACAAAGGATACGGCGGCAACCGTCAGCGCATAGGGCAGCTGGGTGTTGACATGGTTGATGTGGTCGCACTGGCCGCCGGTGGAGGCCATGATGGTGGTATCGGAGATGGGGGAGCAGTGGTCGCCGCAGACAGCGCCGGCAAGGCAGGCGGCGACGGCAATGACCATCAGCTCGCCGCTGGGGAATACGCTGCACACGATGGGCAGCAGCACGCCGAAGGTGCCCCAGGAGGTGCCGGTGGCGAAGGCCAGACCGGTGCCGATGAGGAATACGATGGCAGGCAGGAAGTTGGCCATGTTGCTTGCCGAGGTACGAACAAACTCGGCGACGAATACGGTGGCACCCATCTGACCGGTAACGCCGGACAGAGTCCATGCGAAGGTCAGGATCAGCATGGCGGGAACCATGGCCTTGAAGCCGTCGGAAAGAGCATTGAAATATTCCTTGTAGCCGATGATCTTACGGGGCAGGTACAAAATGGCGGTGAGCACCAGAGCCACGAAGGAGCCCAGAACCAGACCAACGGATGCATGGCAGTTTGCAAAAGCGTCGATGAAGTTCACGCCGTCAAAGAAGCCGCCGGTGTAGACCATGCACAGCACGCAGGAAACGATCAAGGTCACGATGGGCAGGATCAGATCCAGAACAGTGCCCTTGGGGTTGCCTTCTTCGTCACCGGCGTCGGCATAGGGACGGGCATCGGTGGTGTACAGGTCGCCGTTCATGGCGTTGGTTTCGTGGAGCCGCATGGAGCCGTAGTCGAACTTCATCAGCGTCATGGCGACGACCATGAACAGGGTCAGCAGAGCGTAGAGGTTATAGGGGATGGAGCTGATAAAGAGGGTCAGACCCTGTCCTTCGGGAGCAACGCTGGAAACAGCGGCGGCCCAAGAGGAAATGGGAGCGATGATGCAAACGGGAGCAGCGGTAGCGTCGATGACGTAAGAGAGCTTTGCCCGGGAAACATTGTGCTTGTCGGTGACGGGGCGCATGACGGAGCCGACAGTCAGACAATTGAAGTAGTCGTCAACGAAGATCAGCATGCCCAGAACGGCGGTGGAGATAATGGCACCCACACGGCTCTTGATGCGCTTGCTGGCCCAGCGGCCGTAAGCGGCGGAGCCGCCGGCCTTGTTGATCAGCGCGACCATCATGCCGAGGGTCACAAGGAAGATCATAATACCCACATTCCAACCGTCGGAGAGCTTGCCAATCATCACATCAAAGGTATTGGTGACCATGCCCCAGGGATTGAAGTCGGCATAGATCAGCGCGCCGGACAGAATGCCTACGAACAGGGAGAAGTAAACCTCCTTGGTGATCAGCGCCAGAGCGATGGCGATGATGGGGGGCAGCAGCGACCAGAAGGTTGCGTACTGGCTGATGGTCTGCCGCACGGTCTCCAGTGCCTGCCTGATATTGGCGGCAAAGTCGGCATCGGTGCCAACATTGGAATCGTAGTTTTCCAGATAGTCAAGGGCGGTGTCGTGATCTGAGTAGTCTGCAGCGCTGGCGGAAACAGCCAGACCTGTTACCAGCATGATACACATGATGAGCAGGAGCAGACGGGTGAAGGTTCTTTTCATGGTTCTTTCTCCTTTCGTTTCAACAAAAAACCGTGAATCCCGGAGCAAGTCCAACATTCACGGCACGAAAGGCACTCAGAATGATAGCACTCCACGGTATATCGTGACAGTCCGGCGGATATTCTCCGACGGCCCAGAATCCCAAACCCGGGTGGTAAGGGAAATCTTCGGCGGTTAACCCTTTCGCACTGCCGGAAACCCGTTCCTTTTTGGCAGAGTTACTGATGCGCACCGCGCCTCTATCGATCCACAAATATTTTGTTGTTTGGGTTATTATAGCATTCTATGGGGGATTGTCAACTGGAATATGTAAAAAAGTTGGAAAAGGGCGAAATGAGGTGTTCCTGGGAAAGCCGAACGGACTCGCAGATACGACCCCGAGCGGACTCGTTTGCATTTTCGCTGACGCGAAAATTAAGGTGTTGCCGCCGTCCAGCCGGCGGCAAGCAACAGTCCACAGGACTGTTGCATTTAGATCTTCGAATCTCGACATAGAAAAATAAAAACCGAAAGAGCAGATGCTCTTTCGGTTTTAATGGTCCGGGTGTCGAGGTTCGATCTCGAGGCCTCT
>JAZNGJ010000078.1:0-10705 GCA_045576415.1 Faecousia sp.
CTTCCGTCTGGAAAAGGGACAGGCCGAGGGAGAGCGTCCCCTGGTGCTGACCGATGCGATTCAGGTTATTGAATGTACCTGGGTTCGGGAACTGGACGGCGCTGACCGGGATTTGCCCGGCAATCTCAACGGTTATGAGCCTCCCTACCACGATTTCAATGGTATCACTTCCAAATTCGGCGCACACTTCATCCTGAAGGTGGACCGTATCCTCATGAAGAAGAAGTATTCCGACGCCATTATCAACGGCGTGAAGGCTTCCGACTTCCCCAACCTGCCTGTTGACTACGGCTACCGTGACTCCAAGAACTTCTGGTTCCACAGAAAGACCAGAATGCGGGCAGAATTGCTGCCCATCCGCAAGCAGAGTCTGGACTCCGTCCGCTATGCCGCCGACCGGGCTGACGACAAGGTCAAGTTCACCGACGACGCACTGGAGACCATTCTGAATGTGCCCCGCGTGTTCCTGCCGCTGGTACTGAAGGGCTGCGTGGACTGGGCCAAGGAGAATAACTGCGAGCTGATCACCGCAGCGGAAATGAAGATCATCAACGACAAGAGATCCAAAGAAAAGAACAAAAAGTAAGGAGCGAAAATAATGGTATTTCCTATCGAGTTTTTGTGGCTGTTTATCGCAGCCATGGTCATCAGTTCTATTGGCTTTAAGAACTATGTGTGGTTCATTTCTCTGGGCTACGGTTTCTCCATCGCCGGCGAAGGTCTGCTGATGCTGATCCTCTACGGTCAGAGTTTGAGTATCGGCACCATTTTGTGCTGCGCTCTGTTCATTATCTACGGTCTGCGTCTGGGCGGTTATCTTGCCATCCGGGAACTGGGCAGCAGCTCTTACAAGAAGAACATGAAGGGTGAGATCAAGGAAGGCAGCACTGTACCCTTTGGCGTTAAGATCGCCATTTGGGTCACCTGCGCGATCCTGTATGTCACCCAGGTTTCCGGCGTATTCTACCGTCTGGTGAACAATGCCGGCACCAATGTGTGGACATATGTGGGTGCAGCCATTATGCTGCTGGGTCTGTGCCTTGAGACTGCTGCGGACATTCAGAAGAACAACGCCAAGAAGATCAATCCCAAGCGCTTTGTGAATACCGGCCTGTACCGCATCGTCCGCTGCCCCAACTACCTTGGTGAGATGATCTTCTGGACCGGCGTGCTGATCTCCGGTATCGGTGCTGTCTGCGGCTGGCAGTGGCTTATTGTGGCCATCGGCTACATTGGCATCATTTTCGTCATGTTCAGCGGTGCGCGCCGTCTTGAGATCCGGCAGGATAAGAATTACGGCAACGACCCCGAATACCAAAAATATGTTACCACTGTCCCCATTTTGCTGCCCTTTATACCCCTTTACAGTGTGAAGAAGCATAAGTGGTTGGTTGCTTAATAATGCAAAGGGTCATCACATGATGGCCCTTTCTTAAAAGAGAGGTAATGATTATGTATCATTTTTCGATTCCCATGGCGCTGATGGACTATGTTCCCGTTATCTTCTTCGGCATCACCGCGGTACTGCTGCTGCGGGATCTGTACAACAAAATGTTCAAGGGTGCCTACGCATTACTGGCTGCGGGCAGCGTCAATGTATTCCTCGCCGGCTTCTGCAAGGCAACATGGAAGCTGCTGTATGCCGCAAACATCTGTAATTTTGTTGCTCTTGAGGAGATGTTTATGCCCGTCAACTCTCTGGGCCTGCTGTTTGTGGGTCTGAGCCTCATCGGCATGATCATCTGGAAGCGTAAGAGTGCTGCCCTTTCCGTTGCGCCCCCTGTTTTTGCCAGCAGCATGCCCTTCATCATGATGATGGTAGTGGGTCTTGGCGGCATGTGCGCCGGTCTGAGCATTCTCTGTACCAAAATGAAGAAGGGCAAATTTATGATCCTGTTCATTCTTTCCTTCGTCTGTGCCATGGCCATGGGCTATATGTCCAGCCAGGATTCCACCCAGAGCTGGGTCAACTGGGCAGAGCAAAGCATCAATACTGTTTCGCAAGGATGCCTGATGATCGGTGTGATCCTGCTACATAAAGCCGGACTTAAAAACTGGACGTGGTAATATACAACAAGTCCCTGCCATTCGGCAGGGACTTATTTCATTTTCACTTCATTCTGCCCAGGCCTTGCAGGTGGCAACGGTTTTCTGGGGGCTGTGAGCCCACTCGTCGGCACCGGTATTCTTGCAGGCTTCCGCGGAAACCGGCGCGCCACCGATGATGACCTTGCAATCCAAACCTGCAGCGCGAATTGCTTCTACAGTAGCCTTCATAGAATCCAGGGCTAGTGTCAGCACGCCGGAAAGAGCCACGATCTTGATGCCCTCCGCCTTGGCAGTTTCCACCACCTTTTCCGCGGGACAGTCAATGCCCAGATCCAGCACGTCAAAGCCGTTTGCTTCCAGCATGGAGCGGACGATGTTCTTGCCGATGTCATGCAGGTCATCCTTGACGGTGCAGAGGATCATCTTTGTCTTGCTGCCGGAAGCTTCGCTGCCTGCAAGGTAAGGCTTCAGCACTTCCACAGCATCGGTCATCAGCTCACCTGCATAGATCAAGTCGCCGACGAAGTATTCGCCTTCCTCAAACAGCTTGCCAACGGTATCCATACCCTTCTGGCAGGCTTCCATGGCGCTGTTGGCAGCTTCCACACTGTCAAC
The DNA here is from genome assembly GCA_045576415.1 of Faecousia sp. Taxonomy (GTDB): domain Bacteria; phylum Bacillota; class Clostridia; order Oscillospirales; family Oscillospiraceae; genus Faecousia. Next base: position 2,665 of record JAZNGJ010000078.1, read on the forward strand.
AGCTTCCAGAATTTCCTTAACGGTATCCTCGTCCAGCTCGCCCATGGCGACTGCCAATTTTTCAAAATCCATATATTTCTCCTTATTATGTTGTATATGTAACGAATCGAGCGGTACCCAACGGCGTAACGATTAGAGCAATGTTGGGCACGTATTGTCAGCGGCGGCTCGCCGCCTGTCCAAACAGACCTTTTCTATATGCTCTGTTGTATTTTCTGCCGCCCTTGTCCTTCATTCTAAGGGCCTCGCAAGCATAGACCGTTCCCATCATATCGGCAGAGCAGGGATCCATAATAGCGGAATCCAGACCGGCGGCAATGGCATAGGCCATACAGTTCATATTGACATACTTGCGGGCGGGCATATCGAAACTAATGTTGGATATTGCACCGGTCACCCTGACTTCCGGCACGTAGGCGTGGATATGCTCGATACAGTAGGCAAAGTCCTCCATGGCAGAGGGCATCGTCGCCAATGCCATGACGCAGGGATCGATATGCAGCTGGGGAAGCTGTACGCCATATTTGACCGCCTTGTCGATGATCCGCTTGGCGATGTCCACCTTTTTCGCAGGGTCGGCGGGAATGCCGTCCTGATCACAGGTCAGGCCTACCACTTCCCAAGGCGTTCCGGCGATGAGGGGGAAAATCGTCTCGCACTTGGTCCCCTCTTCGTTGACGGAATTGACCATGCCGGGCTTGTTCAAATGGCCTTCCTCGATAATCCGGGCAAGCAGGTTTGCGTTGGGCGAGTCGATGCAAAGCGGCACATCCGTCGCACCCTGCATCAGGCCGATAAGCCAGACCATGGTATCGTATTCGATCTCCGTTGCGGTGCTGGGGGCACAGTCCAGAAAGTTTGCTCCGGCAGCCGCCTGCGCCAAGGTGCGCTCAATGATCAGCGCCTCATTTTTCTCCGCGATCGCCTGCTTGATACTGGGGATCGCGCCGTTGATTTTTTCTCCAATAATAATCATAGCATCAACCGTCCGTCAAAATGGTCAGCAGCAGGCGCATCATCTTCTCCCGCATAGGGCCGAAGTACCAAGGCACCAGCTTTTTCATCAGCTTCTGGTAGCCTTCCGGATAGGACATAAATTCATTCTTCATAGCGCGCACCTCACAGTCTGTAGCTGCTTACGAAATCGCAGACAGCCTTGTAGTTTTCCCGTTTGGCATCATTCCGGTAGGAGAGCATCTTGCCCTCGGAAAGGATAAATCCGCCATCTTTGCCCAGTTCATCGCACAGCCGCTTGGTATAGGCCACGCACTCCTCGGGTGTGCCGTTATTCAACAGTTCCGTAGTCAGACCGCCCATAATGCACACATTGGGCAGCGCTTCCCGGAATTCAAAGGGATCGTCCTGCTCAATGTGGAAGGTAAGCGTTCCCTTGGGGTAATCCTTAAAATACTCAGCAAAGCGCAGGATGCTGCCCTCGGTGAAAATGCGCAGATTCATGCCCTTTTCCGCATAAGCATCCAGCAGCTCCTTCAGGTGAGGCCAGTAGAACCGCTCAAACTGCTTCTTATTCATCACATTGTGTGCAAGCATCAAAATGGAAGAGTCGAAACAGTACTTATAGTTGGGACCCTTGCCGTTTTTGATCTTCTCAATGGCAGGCTGAATCCGCTCCGCATCCCAGCGGTTGATGAAAGCCTCGATTGCACCGGCATTGCGGCGCATGGCAACACTGAGCTGCTGAATGCCCAAAAGGTTACTGAACAACTCCTCGATGCCCAGAACGATGGCGCCGCTCATGGGATTGTTGGGTGACAGGCTGGGCAGGCCGTACTGCTTGCCGGTGATTCCCGCCATGTGCAGGATGTACTTGGTATAGCGCATATACTCGGCAAAGGTCTTCTTCCATACATCGAAGCCCTTTTCTCCCCAGCTTGCTCCGTACTTCTTCGGCAGGATCACTTCCCACGCATATTTCACGGGCTCATCCAGATACTGCTGCAGGGTATCGACCGTGCAGTGGGCATGGTCATGAATGCCAACAACATTCTCATCGTAGTAATAGTAGCCACCCTCGCCAAAGGCCTCGGTAACGGTGAATTGATTGCGGATACCCACATCCATCAGGCCGTCTACAGGGTAATTGTCCAAAAACTTGACAACAGATTCCTCAAGCACATCAAAATTGGTCATGGCCTGATCCAGCGTATATCCGGCATCAAAGACCTTCCATGTGACCACATTGGCAAAATGGGGGATCCGCTCGGTTCTCTTAAAGTTTGCCGCATCGCGGAAAAGCTGAACTCTTTCGCGCTGCATTTCCTTGCCGTTCATGTACATCTCTCCTTTATGAACACGTTCACTATAAGAATAGCATCATTCCCTTTTTGTGTCAATTCCCTATTGAAAAGTTTGTAGATTTCCACCGATTCGGGGCAAAAATCTTATGCTTTTTGCCCATGGAAAAGAATGGCAGCCGGTGCTATAATATACCCACTTACATATGGAGGTACGGTTATGGACGGTTTTACTTTGGGTCTTGCGCTGGTGGATGCGATCCCGGTGCTTTCTTTCGGCATCAGCATGGTGATCATTGCGAGCCGGTTTGATTCTCCCCTGTTTATGGTGGGTGCTGCGCTGAGTGTGCTTGCCGGCTGCTGCAAGGTGGCATGGAAGTTGGTTCTGGGTATTGCAAAGAAGGATCTGCGCTGGCTCAATAAGCCCTTTGTTCCTATGCAGGCGGCAGGCTTTTTGCTGATGCTCATTTCTTTTATTCTCGGCTTCGATAAGATCAACTGGGCCGGTGTGGGCGCTGCATTGATCAGTTTCCCTTCCCTGCTGTTCTTCATCGCGTGGATCTGTCTTATGGGATTCATGGTCTGGTTCCGGAAGAACAAGTTCAAAAACGATGACGCGAAATCCAACTGGACTGCCCAGATCATCAATGCAATCGGACAGACCTGTCTGCTTCTCGGAATCCTGTTTGCCTAAGAAAATCGCCCGGCTTCTGCCGGGCGATTCTTTTTTTACATGTTGTAGTATCTGTCGAACTCCGCAGGATGGGGAATGGCTGCCATTTCCCGAACCTCTGCCCGCTTGGTCTTGATAAAGTTTCGGATCAGTTCCTCAGGGAATACGCCGCCGGCAGTCAGATAATCGTGATCTGCCTCCAGCGCATCCAGCGCCTCGCCCAGAGAAGTGGGCAGGCCCTTCAGCTTGGCCTTTTCTTCTTCCGGCAGATTGTAGAGGTTCACATCGTAGGGGCCCCAGCCGTTGGCATGGGGATCGACCTTATTCTTCACGCCGTCCAGACCTGCCATCAGCAGCGCCGCATAACAGAAATAAGGATTGCAGGTGGCATCGGGATTGCGCAGCTCAAAGCGGCGGAGCTTGGGGCTCTTGGCATACGCCGGGATCCGGATAACGGCGCTGCGGTTAGAAGTGGCATATCCAACGGTAACAGGCGCTTCAAAGCCGGGCACCAGACGCTTGAAGGAGTTGGTACTGGGGTTGGTAATGGCACACAAGGAAGCGATGTGCTTCAGCAAACCGCCCATAAAGTAGTGGGCAGTTTCGCTGAGGTTGGAATAGCCATTGTCATCGGAGAATACCGGCTCACCGTCTTTTAAGAGCAGCATATGCACATGCATACCGCTGCCGGCCTCGCCGTAAACAGGCTTTGGCATCAGGGTGGCGGTCTTGCCGTGCTTCAGCGCGGTGTTGCGGATGATGTACTTGATCATCATGGAGGCATCTGCCATTTCGCTCATCTTACCCAGCTGGGGCTCGATCTCAAACTGGCCTGCTGCTCCCACCTCGGGATGGTGGTACTTGATGGGGATCCCCGCCTGCTCCATCAGCAGGCACATTTCGCTGCGGCACTCATAGGTGGGGTCAAAGGGCTTTGCAATGTGATAATTCTTCTGCTTGGGTACCACCACGCCCTGACCCTCGGCAGCGCTGTTCCAGTGGGCTTGATTCACATCGATGGACATACCGATGCTGTCGGGACGGACTTCCCAGCCAACCTGATCAAACAGATAAAATTCAAACTCCGGCAGGATCAGCATGGTATCGGCAATGCCGCTGTCGCACATATACTTTTCCGCTGCCAGAACGATGTTGCGGGGGTACTGAGCCAGAGGCCGATTCTCAGGATTGCCAATGATCATGGCATTTCCGGTCATGGACAGCGTGGGAACCTGGCAGAACGGATCGATCACCGCGGTATCGGGGTCGGGAATGAACACCATGTCGCTCTTTTCCACCACAGCGTAGCCATAGTTGGAGGCATCAAAGCCGATGCCGTTTTTCAGTGTATCTTCGTTGAAGTGGCATGCAGGAATGGTCACGTGGCGGAACTGGCCGTTAATATCCACCATCTTAAAGTCGATCATCTGAATGCCCTGCTCCTTGATCAGAGCCATAATATCCTGAACTGTCTTTTTCATATTGCGCTCCTATCTATAAAAATCTGCCAATATTATAGCACCGTGATTTCCGTTCGTCTATGCCTGTTGAAAATTTTTCATATTTATATTCCGTCGATGAGACTGCGGATCAGCGCTTCATCCGCTCCGTGGTAGATCTTCCCGTCCCATTTGATGTTCGGGCCTTTTCCGCAGAGGCGCATACACGGGCCGTATTTGATGGTGAATTTCTTGGGATTCCTGCCGTAAGTTTTCTCCACAAAGGCAGCGAGCGCAGCCCGCTTGCTGCAGTTAGGTCCGGCGCAGAGCACCAGCTCATGGGTATCCGAAAGGCGCAGGCTGGGTATGCGCCTGATCACAGCCATAAGATAGCTTTCCTTGCTCCCAAGACCTTCCGCGATTTGCGGCAGGGTACTCAGTGGGATCGAGCCACCGTTCTCCTGCTGTACCTCCCGCAAAAGGGACACAAGGGCGCTCTGATCTGCCGGTGCTCCCTGCTTTTTATAGTATTCGACTGCTTCTTCCAAATTCCACATTCAGACCACCTCCTCACGAATATTATAACAGCTTTGCATTCCGTTGAAAAGTCATTTTCATAGAAAGACAGCCATTTCGTGACTTCATCACAGATAATCATTCCCGTATCGGGTATGATAAGACCACAAACAAAAAGGAGGTACTCGCTTATGAGACTGAAAGACAAAGTTGCGATCATTACCGGCGGCAGCCGCGGCATCGGCTACGCCACCGCTGAAGCCTTCCTGAAAGAGGGTGCCACCGTGATCCTCACCGCCAGCAGCCCTGCCACAGCAGAAAATGCCAAGCAGAAGCTGCAGGAGGCATATCCGGATGCCAGCATCAGAGCCATCAGCCCCACGCTTACAGATTTAGAATCGGTCCGCAGCGCCTTCGCCGACATCGTCAAGGAATTTGGGCGTATTGACATTCTGGTAAACAACGCAGGTGTTTCCGAGCGCGCACCCTTTACGGATTACACGGAAGAGCTCTTCGGCAATGTCATGGATCTGAATGTCAAGGGTGTGTTCAACGCCAGCCGTGCCGCCACCGAGCATATGGTCAACCAAGGCAGCGGCGTGATCCTGAACACCTCTTCCATGGTCAGCATCTACGGGCAGACAGCAGGCATCGCCTACCCCACTTCCAAGTTTGCTGTCAACGGTTTCACTCTTTCCCTCGCCCGGGAACTGGGTCCCAAGGGTATCCGGGTAAATGCTGTCGCCCCCGGAATCACGGAAACGGACATGATGAAAGCCGTCCCCAAAGAAATCATCGACCCCCTGATCCAGCAGATTCCTCTGCGCCGCCTTGGCCAGCCGGAGGACATTGCCAACGCATTTGTGTTCCTGGCGTCCGACGAAGCATCCTATATCACCGGTGTTGTGCTGCAAGTGGACGGTCTGGCGCGGAGCTGAAAACCATTTGTGATTAAATCACAGAATCGTGCAAAATACTATGATATTATCTGATTACAAAATAAAAATCAAACCAAATGGAGGAAATCAATTATGAAATATGTATGTGATGTTTGCGGTTGGGAATACGACGAAGAACTGGGTTATCCCGAAGGCGGTATCGCTCCCGGCACCAAATTCCAGGACCTGCCCGAAGATTTTGAATGCCCCCTTTGCTCTGTAGGCAAGGATATGTTCTCTGAAGCGTAACGAAAGGAGATTAACATCATGATCAACATGAACGAAGCTCTGTTTCAGCAGTATGCCGCGCAGGACCAGCCGGTTCTGGTGGAATTCTGGGCACCCTGGTGTGTCTACTGCCGGAGAATCGCCCCCGCTCTGGATAAGATCTCTGACCAGCGCTCCGATTTGGTCGTTGGTCAGGTGAATATCGATGAGGTTCCGATTCTGGCTGCCCGGGAGCAGATCGAAGTGATCCCCACCTTGATCCTCTACAAACACGGTCAGGCTCTGGGCTCTATCGTTGCTCCGGAATCCAAAGCAAGAATTGAGGAATTCATTGCGGAAACGCTGTAGGCGTAAGGAGGTACTATGCAGCATATTTATGATATGATCGTCATCGGCGGCGGCCCCGGCGGTTATACCGCTGCCCTCTATGCCGCAAGAGCAGGTCTCAGTACCCTTGTGCTGGAGAAGCTCTCCGCTGGGGGGCAGATGGCACTAACTTCACAGGTCGACAACTACCCCGGCTTTGCCGAGGGTGTTGACGGCTTTGAACTGGGGATGCAGATGCAAGCGGGCGCTGAGCGCTTCGGAGCGAAAACGGAGCTTGCTGAAGTCCTTTCTATGGAGCTGGATGGGAAAGTAAAAACCGTTCACACCACTGAGGGCATTTTCTACAGTAAGACTGTGGTTCTCTCCACCGGAGCAAACCCCAGATTGCTGGGCATCCCCAAAGAGAACGAACTGACGGGTAAGGGCGTGAACTACTGCGCTCACTGCGACGGCATGTTCTACCGAGGTAAAACCGTGGTCGTCGTTGGCGGCGGCAACACGGCAGCAGCCGACGCTCTGCACCTGAGCCGGCTCTGCAAAAAAGTATATCTCGTTCACCGCAGAGACTCCCTGCGTGCTACCAAGATCTACCACGCGCCGCTGATGAATGCGGAAAATGTAGAATTTCTCTGGAACAGCACCGTAACGCAGCTTCATCGCGGCGAAAAGCTTACCGGCATTCGCATTCGGAATGTAAATTCCGGTGAAGAAACGGATCTCGAATGCGACGGCATCTTCGTCAGCATTGGCCGCTCTCCGGCGACTGATCTGGTGAGAGGACAGCTGGAACTGGACGAAGCCGGCTATGTGATCGCTGATGAGTCCACTAGAACAAATCTTCCGGGTGTATTCGCCGTTGGCGATATCCGAACCAAGGCTCTGCGCCAGATCATCACCGCCGCGTCGGATGGTGCTATGGCGGCTCACTTCGCCGAGGAATATCTGGCAGAAACCTACTGAATGATCGAAGGGGCGCTGCAAAGCGCCCCTTAAAACTGCTTTGTATAAACAAGATCCCGGGCAGAAGCCCCGGGATCAAATGCTTTACTCCAGAATTTGTCCGTCTGTGGAGATAGTGACCACCTGCCAAGGCAGGAATTTACCGCTATTTTGAATGGCCTGCTTTGCCGCAAATTCAATGCCGCCGCAGCAGGGCACCTCCATGCGGACAATGGTAACACTCTTAATGTTATTGTTCGCAATGATCGCCGTCAGCTTCTGGGAATAATCCACCATATCCAGCTTTGGACAGCCGATCAGCGTAACGCGGTTGCGAATGAAATCGTTATGAAAATTGCCGTAGGCATAGGCTGTGCAGTCCGCCGCGATCAGCAGGTTTGCCCCATCAAAATAGGGTGCGTTGACCGGAGCCAGCTTGATCTGCACCGGCCACTGCCGCAGCTGGCTCTCCGTCTTTACAGGGGCACTGACCGCTTCGCGGTGAATGACCTTCGCATTGCTTCCGGGGCATCCGCCACCGGAGCAGGCGCTCTGCTTTTTCTGTTTGGCAGCCAGAACCGCCGCCTCATTGTACGCCGGCGCTTCCCGCTCCTCAAAGGAAATGGCATTCATAGGGCAGGCCGGCAGGCAGTCGCCCAGGCCGTCGCAGTAGTGCTCCCGCAGCAGCTTCGCTTTGCCGTCAACGATGCCGATGGCACCTTCATG
>JAZNGJ010000079.1:0-4975 GCA_045576415.1 Faecousia sp.
GGATGCTGTCTTCTGGGCTGTAGCAATGACATGTCCTGTATGTAATATTAATGCTACAGAGAAAGTTGAGGGCACCCTTCTAACTGAGAGTTATTTTTCTGATTATAGCGCTTTCATCAAGCTCAAATCAGACAAGTAATCACAATACCGAATCGCAGGGGATGTGTACGCATCCCCTGTGATATTAAAACGAGTGACGGTCTCCGTTGCTCCGATCCGAAAGGAAAATCCCCTCCGGTGCAATCTGCCGTACCGGAGACCCACAAGCTTGACGACGATAATATGAATTGGCGACTCCAGGGACAGGATAAATGCCCGGGCCTAATTAGATTTAATCTGTCCCAACTTGGGACAGATTTTCCTTTTTCTGTAATGTGTCCCAACTTGGGACACATTCTTTTGCTTTCGAGTGCGAAAATTGTTGATAATTAGTTTTTCGGCACTTCTTTTCGGAGGTTTTGGAGAAAAACCTTAAAATGGGCCTCTTTCATTTGTGTATTAGATAGACCCCAAAGAAAGAAGGTATAGGAATATGACCCGTGAACAATACAACGAACAGCTTGTTAAGTCCTTCATCGCTTTTTGCAGGACTGTTATCCATAACGAAGCGATCAATGCCCACAAGCAAATTGCGGCCAGAGCAGAAAAGGAGATCCCTCTGTCAGCTCTGTCCCACAGTGAGCTATCTGAGCTGTTTTACGAGGACACATATCGCCCCTACCGAAAAACCTATTTTGTACAAGGCAATCCCGTCCATGTGTACGATCAGCCATTAGGCGAAGTCCTGCAGTACCTCTCTCCTCAGCGCCGAGATGTTATTCTCTTGACCTATTTTCTTGACTACAGCGATGCTGATATTGCCAGGATTCTGCGGATTAGCAGTCCTACTGTCAGTGACCGCAAAAATGCTGCCCTCAAAAAACTAAGAGAATTGTTGGAGGAATTAGAGGATGCCTAAGCCGAGAATCACACCGGATTTAGTTCTTGCCGCAAAAAGCGGAAACAGCGAAGCTCTGGCGGCTGTTGCCCGTTTCTTTGAGCCTTACATAGCCAAAGCATCTACCCGTCCTTTTTATGACGAATACGGAAAGCGGTATGACCTTGTGGACGAAGAAATCCGCAAACATATAGAATCCCGGCTCTTACTTCAAATCGTTTACGGCTTTAATCCTAATAAAGTGCTGAACGGAGAGAAGATCACCGAGGATTGAAAATGTGTCCCAAGTTGGGACACATTTCCCACCGTTGTCATACCGCACAAGCGCATAGATTCTGTGTGTTTGTGTGGGCTGACAATCAGCCGTGTTACAAGTGAATAGGGCGATCAGATACATTCTGTATGTGATTAGCCAGCAGTAGATGCGCCAAGATTGGCTGCCAACATTTAGGAGAGGATTGGTAGCCTGGAGCGAAACACATCTATACTGCAAGCAGCTCCGGCAGAGCTGCATTGGCCGTGAATTACGATACAGGGATGATGATACTTGCGTTGGCTATGGGTCACACTGTAGAACGCCCCGTCATGGGAATGGGGGGAGGCACTATAAAACCTATGGAGCGGTTGCCAGCCGCCGTCTGATACAGCCTTTGAGCATACATAGATAAAAGTGAAAAAGTTTAGAATCCGCACCTACACTTAGGCGCGGATTTTGTCGTATTAAGTGATTAGTAGCCACACCAAAATGGGTGTGGTCTTTTCGTATCTAAGGAGGTAGAACATTGTATCAGCACGAAACTGGTATAAAGATCACCGATGTAGATAGAGAGAAACACACGGTTCGTCTTATTGTCAATGGCAGCTATGTAGAAGCTGTCTTTACCCCCAATGCCAATCCCGATGTTTTTGATAATGTGAAGCAAATACTTATAAATTCGATGCTTACAAAAGCAGGCTAAATAATTGAGAAATTTGACAGTTTTTGCGAAATATGAGATAATATCAGTGGGTAAAACACCCGTATGAACCTTGACAATTTCATACTTAGGGTATGTCAATCCACATCTCAATTTCACTATCGAAAAGGATGGATTGACATGAAAGAAACAAGTAATTTCCCGAATTATGTTTTCGATAAATCAACTGGCTGGCGTTTAGATCTCCCCGGCTTCATTGAGTACGGAACAAGGGTACTCTGCCTATATCGTGTTTCCACCGGGCAGCAGCTTTACCACACCGACGATAACGAAGCGGATATTCCTATGCAGAGAAAGCGTTGCCGCCGATTTGCTGAGCAAATGGGATGGACAATCGTTTGTGAATTGCAAGAGGAAGGTGTTTCAGGTCACAAAGTCCGGGCAGAAAACCGGGACAAAATACAGCTTATCAAGGAGTATGCCACCAAGGGCAAATTTGATATTCTGCTTGTATTTATGTTTGACCGCATAGGGCGTATCTCTGATGAAACACCCTTTGTTGTGGAGTGGTTTATTCGCAACAACATCCGTGTTTGGAGCGCAACCGAGGGAGAGCAAAAAATTGAAACCCATACTGACCGACTGACCAACTTTATCCGCTACTGGCAAGCAGACGGTGAAAGTCAGAAAACCTCTGTCCGTACCGCAAACAGCTTGCATCTTCTTACTGAGGACGGCTACTTTACCGGCGGTACTTGCCCCTATGGTTATTCAATGGTCAAACAAGGGCGCACCAACAAGAAAAAGCAAGAGGTCAACGACCTTGTTGTATGTGAGGACGAAGCCTATATTGTGCAAATCATTTTCCAAAAAGCCGCTATCGAAGGATACGGCGCACAACGCATAGCCAACCACTTAAATTCCATTGGCTACAAAAACCGCTCTGGGAAAAACTGGCACCCATCGTCCATAAATGGTATGCTACGGAACATTCAGTATATCGGTGTTATGCGTAGCGGAGATAGCCGTTCCAAAGTGCAGGAGCATTTACGAATTGTGGACGATAAAACCTTTGAGACTGTGCAACGGATGTTAGCCGTCCGCTCCAAGCAGAACGAAACTACCCGCACCGCTCCTATCAACACACGGGGCGATTCTCTGCTTGCCGGCAATGTCTTTTGTGGACATTGCGGATCGAGATTATGTATTACCACAAGCGGTCAAGGACGCCCCCGGAAAGACGGAACAGACACCCGGAGAGTTCGCTACACCTGCCAAACCAAAAGCCGCACACACGGCGAATGTGACGGTCAGACGGGTTACACAGTACATTTACTGGACGAGAAAATCGATGTTATCGTGCGGACGATCCTTGCCAAAGCCAAGAAAATGACACGCACAGAGGTTATGATGGCCTGCTATAACAATGACTTCAATAACAAGAAAGCCTTTGTAAAAAAGGCCGAAAGAGAATTGGAGCAGGCCGAGGACAGTTTGCGTAATCTCACGCAAGAGCTTCAAAAGCTATTGCGTGGGGAAAGTCAGTTTACACCCCAAATGCTAAATGCTGCCTATGCAGAGCAGGAAAAGCGCTGTACGGAATTGCGTGAAGCACTTAATAGTGTTCGGCAGGAATTGGAGAACGACCAATCAAAGATACAGGAAATCAACGGTTTCTATGATGATATGATGGAGTGGGCATTTGCCTATGATAAAGCCAGTATGTCAGCAAAGAAAATGATTGTGTCGCACCTCATTGACCGAGTATATGTGTTCAGCGGTTATCGCTTACAAATCAAGTTCAATATGAGCATTGAACAGTTCCTTACAAGCTTAATGGGAGCCGCTTAACACGGCTCCCACAGCAGAAAGGAATATGAAATATGGCAAAAGAAAAGAGCGATATATATAGAGAGACAAATGGGGGTATAAACGATGCGCCTGCATAAATGTGGGTGCGTAATCGTTCAGCAGGGAGAGCGCTTGAATGGCATTCAAGAGGTCAGCGGTTCGATCCCGCTTATCTCCACCACAAAAAGTTCTAAAAACTTCGGTTTTCAGAACTTTTTCTTTGCTTTTGGCAAGAAAAAGTTCTAATATTTCACCCCTCGGTTGCGAGGGGCGAAACTTTTTGACCCAGAAATTACCCAATCTTGACCCAAATAACAATGGTATCACATGGACCTGTTGATACAGGACGGGATTTGGGCATGTGGTGAAACTTACTCTTCTTCCTCATCGAAGTCCACAAAAGTGTCACTGAAACGAGTCACCGCATCCTTTCGGATGGGATCCTGGACATGCAGGTAGTGCCGCGTCATATCGGTGTCCACATGACCAGCCATGCTGCGGATCGTATCAATGTCCACGCCAATGCCCTGCATCTGGCTGACATAGGTGTGTCGACAACTATGAGGCGTTAGCATGCGTACACCCTCAACCGAAGAAATCGCCAGCTTGTACAGCTTTGAGAAATAAGAGGGATTGCACGGTTGGTCTTTTACACCGGCCTCCCAGATAAACTTCTTATCGGTATCCCGCAGCCGGACAGCGCAGCTCTGCAGCTTTGGTGGTACCGGGATGACGCGATAGCTGTCTTGGGATTTCGGTGTTCCGATTGCCACACCGCCTTTAATACGGACCAATGCCTGCTCAATGGTGATCAGGGAGCCATCTTCGCTGATATGTCGCGGTTCCAAACCCAGCAGTTCCTGGGTTCTCATGCCGGTGCCGATCATCAAACGGATGCTCCAACCGATTTTATCCTGCGGTAGTTTCGCCATCAGCAACTTCACTTCGTCACCGGTGAAAGATTCCTTCCGTTTCATAGGATTGGAAGAACGTATCTTCTCAGCAAAGCGTACCGGGTTCTTGTGAATCAGATCATTGGCCTCCGCTTTGTTGAAGATTTGAAACAGCATGCCGCGACATTGGGCAACACCGGAGTCAGCCTTTCCCCCTGCGCGTAGGCGCTTGAGAAACTGCTCCACATGCATGGCCTTAATATCATCCAACTGCATCTTTCCAAATTCGTTTTTCAGATGCCGCAAGGTGTACTTGTAGCCCTCTTTTGTGGTGGCTGTGGCCTCAGTATGTTGGTCGTACCAAATGTCTGCCCATT
>JAZNGJ010000080.1:0-11053 GCA_045576415.1 Faecousia sp.
TGTCATTCCGAGGCCCCAAAGGGGCCGTGGGAATCTCCTGGTACAATCTCCGATCCTGCTTAGCGTTTCTATAGATGGTACCGGGAGATTGCCACGGGCAGCACAGCTGCCCTCGCAATGACATGCTTCTTTTTTAGCGCACCGCTTACTAAGCGAAACGATCATTTACGGGTTCTTTCACAAAAATGTACCGGGGATGCACAAGCATCCCCGGTTTTTATCATTGCGCAATATCCATGGGCCGCAGAACGCCGTAGGCGTCGTAACGGGTATCCTTCAAATTGGTTAGAAATACCAGACGGATATTAGGGTCGGAAAGACCTGTACGGGTTGCTGCCGCAGCGGCATCGGCAGCGGCCACATCCTGCAGGTACAGCCGGCTGCGGCCTTCGGGCAGCAGGAAGGTCTCCGCATTGTTGGCAAAGGAAACGGCAAAGGTGTCGGTTGAACAGATGGTCACCAAAGAGGCGGCTGTTTTGTTCAGCGCTTCGTCCCGGTCGCCCTCAAAGTAGATAGCATTGGTGGCAGGGATGCGAAAATCGTCGAAAACTACCTCGTCAAAACCCATGGCCCGAAGCTCCTTGGTGATCTGCACCAGATAGGTCAGCGTGCCGTCGGAGGCAGGGTTCAGCCAGTAGCAGCGCTCTTCGTCCATCCATAAGGACATGCGGTTGGGATTAAAAATGCCGTCGTCCACATGTTCCAGCCCGTACCAGTAGTCCCGCAGGGCAGGCAGCTTGGCGATGAGATAGTGGTTGGCCTTCAGCTCCCGGATCAGGTCGTCCATCTGGGCGGTGTCGATGGCAGCGGCGTTTCTGCCGTTGGAGGTGGTGTAGTAGAATTCGCCCCGGATGTTTTTCACATCCAGCATAACAGGCGTTTCTGCCGGCAGGGACTTCAGCTGCTGCCGGATACCGGCAATGTCCTGCGCCAGCATTTCGCCTGTGATGTACAGTCCGGAAAGCTGCTGCAGCTCCGTGTTTTCGGGGAGCACCACATTTTCGCCTTCGTTATAGTAAATATCGATGGTGACGCCGGGGGTAGGGGGTACGGCCAGCTGTCCTTCCGGAAAATCCAGAGAAAGGCCGAAATCCAGCTTGACACCGTCACGGGTATAGATCACATACCGGTTCAGCCACAGCAGCCAGCACAGCAGCATAATGGCGGCCACCAGTATGATGACCAGTACCGTAACGCAGAGCTTGCGCAAAGCGTTTCGGGTGCGGTAGGGTATCATATTCAGGTTCTCCTTTTTGCGGTGATACTGCGCCAGTCCTCCTTGGCGCAGGTGGCGGTGACGGTCAGACCGGCGTGTTCCAGCGCGGATGTGACATCACCCAGCCGGTCGTGCAGGATGCCGGAGCAGATGAGGATGCTGTTTTCCGTCAAAAAAGCAGGCAATACCGGCGCAAGACCGATGATCACATCGGCAACGATGTTCACAAGCACCACATCATAGCTTCCCTTGGAAAGCCGGTCCATCAGCGGACGGTCTGTGGTCACATTGCCGGTAAGAGCGGTAAATTCCGGGCTGCCAAAGCCGTTGTAGGCGGCGTTTTCCCGGGCGATGTCCTCTGCTTTGGGGTCGATATCCACGCCGATGGCGCTTTTCGCGCCAAGGCGCAGGGCGGCAATGGACAAAATGCCGCTGCCGCTGCCCAGATCCAGACAGACGCTGCCGGGCTGCACGGCTTCTTCCATAAATTCCATCACCATCTGGGTGGAAGGATGTGCGCCGGTGCCGAAGGTCAAACCGGGGTCAAGGATCACCGGAAGTCTGCCGGAATCATCGGAAGAGGCCAGCCAGTAGGGCAGCACCACGAAGTTTTTGCCCACTTCCACGGCGGGGTAGTTATCCTTCCAGCTTTCCTCCCAGTCGGTTTCCGGCAGGGTGGAGACTTCCATGGAAAGCTGCTGTGCTTCCACAGCCTCCTGCAAACGGGCAAGGCCTGCAGTGTCGGAATCCTCCAGATACAGCTTGATCTGAGAAAGTCCCTGCAATTGCTGCTGCAGATCTTCGTCTATGTAATCCCAGTAAGCCCGGTTCTGATCCAGAAAGGTCTCAAATTCCTGCTGGTCTTCCACCACAAGATCGGAAAATCCGGCGGCAGTCAGCGCCGCGGCCACGCTTTCGGTATCCCGGCCCTGGGTATTCACGGTGATCTGAAGCCATGCCATGGCGCATTCCTCCTGTTTGGATGAGATGATCAGTACCATTGTAGCGCATTGGGGAAAAATTCGCAACCGGAAAGATGTTAAATTTCTTTATACCACTTCCTATTTTGGAAAAACTGGTATATAATATACGTTAATGAAAAGAAGGAGCGACCCAATGATCCAAACCTTTGAACTTTTACCCGGCGTGATATTGCGCTGCTTCCGGGATGACCGGTTCAAGCAGGGGTGTCTGAGCCTGCAGCTGGTGCGTCCCATGGCCCGGGAGGAAGCGGCAGTCAACGCGCTTCTGCCGGCGGTGCTGCTGCGGGGCACGCAAAAATATCCCGATCTTAGATCCATCACCTTGCGGCTGGATGACCTGTACGGCGCTTCCGTCAGCGCGCTGGTGCGGCGGGTCGGGGATTACCAGACTACAGGACTGTACTGCGCTTTTATGGAGGACCGGTTCGCGCTGGAGGGCGACCGGATCCTGGAACCCATGGTGGATTTTCTGCGGCAGCTGCTGCTGGAGCCGGTAACGGAGGACGGCGGCTTCAGCCGGGAGTATGTGGAAAGCGAAAAGAAGAATCTGATCTCCACCATCGAGTCGGAGCTGAATGATAAAAGAGCCTATGCCGCAGGCCAGCTGCTGCGCACCATGTGCAAGGCGGATTCCTTCGGTGTGCCCCGGCTGGGGGACAAGGAGCAGGTGGCGGCCATTGACCACCGCAGCGCCTATGCCCACTACCAAAAGATCCTCTGCGAAAGCCCTGTGGCGCTGTTTTATGTGGGCAGCGGGGAGCCGGAGCAGGTGGCGAAGCTTTTGAAACCCCTGTTTGCGGGAATCAATAGAAACTATAAAGAACTGCCCGCCCAAACCCCCTTCCGCGACGGCGGTGAGGAACACAAGGAAGAGCAGATGGAAGTGACCCAAGGCAAGCTCTGCATGGGCTTTGTCACCCCCATCACCAACCGCTGCGGAGAGTTTGCGGCGATGCAGGTGCTGAATACTTTGTTCGGTGCGGGCATGACCAGCAAGCTGTTTATGAATGTGCGGGAGAAAATGTCCCTTTGCTATTCCATCGGCTCCGGATACTATGGCTCCAAGGGTATCGTCACTGTCAGTGCCGGAATCGATTCGGATAAGGAAACCATTGCCCGGGAAGAGATCCTGCGTCAGCTGGAGGATTGCTGCCGGGGCAATATTACGGCCAATGAGCTGCGCTCTGCCAAGGAAGCCATCCTTTCCGGCCTGCGGGGCGTACACGATTCCCCCGGTGCCATTGAAAATTACCACGGCACCACCTGCATCAGCGGCTTCCCTTTGACGCTGGAGCAGTACCGTCAGGCGGTGGAGCAGGTGGAAATAGAGCAGGCTGCGGCTGCAGCCCGGACACTTAAGTACCATTCCTCGTTCTTTTTGAAGGGGGTGACGGCATGATCCGGCAGTATGATGCTTTGGGCGAGAGCCTGTTTTTCCGGAAGCTGGAAAACGGTCTTACGGTGGCGGTGGTAAACCGCCGGGGCTTTCAGCGCAAGCTTGCTTATTTTGTAACGGATTTCGGCTCCATCCACACGGATTTTGAGCTGGAGGGCGTGCAGTACCATACCCCAGCCGGCGTTGCCCATTTTCTGGAGCATAAGATGTTCGAGCTTCCGGAGCGGGATGTGACGGCGGAATTTGCTGCCATGGGCGCCCATGTCAATGCTTTTACCAGCTATGACATGACCGCATATTATTTCAGCTGCACCGAGAATTTTGACGGCAATCTGCGGCTTTTGCTGGAATTTGTTTCCACGCCTTACTTTGAAGAAGAAAGCGTCCGGCGGGAGCAGGGGATCATCGATCAGGAGATCGGCATGAACGCCGACTCTCCGGATACCCAGAGCTTTGAATCGCTGATGAACAGCATGTATAGCGCGCATCCCATCCGGGTGCCGATCCTGGGAACTTCTGAATCTATCCGGGAGATCACGCCCCAGATCCTGCACACGGTGCACCGGGCTTTTTACACCCCCGCCAATATGATTTTGTGCGTGGTGGGCGATGTGGATCCGGAGCAGGTCTGCAGCATTGCCCGGTCGGTTCTGGGTTCGCAGGAGAAGCCTGTGGGGAAAAAGCTGCGGCAATGGCAGGAGGAAATGACCGTCGGGCAGGACGCTACACGGCAGATGGAGGTGGCGATGCCATCCTTCCAGTTGGGCTTCAAGTGTGAGCCTACCGGCACGGGTGCTGACGCCATCCGGCAGGAAGTCATCGGCGATCTGGCAGCGGAAGCGCTGTTTGGCGAGTCCTCCCGGCTGTATTTGCAGCTGTATGAAGAAGGGCTTATCGATTCTTCCTTCGGCGGCGGATTTGAAACGGTGGACGGCTGCGCCCTGCTGACCTGCGGCGGCGACAGTGAAGATCCCTATGCGGTGCGGTGGCGGATCTTGGAGCAGGCCGGGATCCTGCTGGAACAGGGGATCGAGGAAGCGGACTTCCTGCGCATGAAGCGCAGCGCCATGGGCCGCCGGATCCGGGATCTGGACAGCTTCGATTCTACAGCCTTCCGGATCTGCGCTTATCATATGTCGGATTTTGACTATTTCGGGTTCCCGGCGGTGTACGCGCAGGTGGAAATCAAGGAAATTCTGGAATTTTTGCAGCGGGTAGTGCGGCAGGAGCGGTGTGCGCTTTCTGTGGTCACGCCGTTGTCAGAGTAAAATAACAGGAGGAATAAACAATGGTGAATCCTTATACAGTGATCTCTTTCCCCAGTCTGGGGATCGAATGGAATCCGGGATCTTCTTTTTCCGTGGGATCCCTTTCCTTCCACTACTACGGCCTTTTGATCGCACTGGGTCTGCTGCTGGCTGTGCTGTACGGCTGGAAGCGTTCCAAAGAATTCGGTATCCGTTCGGACGATCTGACCGACGGCGTGCTGTGGGTAGTGCCCTTTGCGGTGATCTGTGCCAGACTCTATTACTGCATCTTTAAATGGAACGACTATGTCGATGATCCTATCCGGATCCTGTACATCTGGAAGGGCGGTCTGGCCATTTACGGCGGTGTCATCGGCGCGGTGATCGGCGTGACTGTCTTTGCCAAAGTGAAAAAGATTAAGCTGCCGGCGCTGCTGGATCTGGTAGCCATCGGCTTTCTGATCGGCCAGTGCATCGGCCGCTGGGGCAATTTCTTCAACCGGGAAGCCTTCGGCGCAGAAACCGACTGGTTCCTGCGGATGGGCCTTTTGAATACCTCCACCGGTGAGGTGGAGTACCATCATCCCACCTTCCTGTATGAATCCGTGTGGAATCTGATTGGCTTTGTGATATTGCACTTTGCGTCCAAGAAACGCAAGTACGACGGCCAGATCGCACTGGGTTATGTGGCATGGTACGGCTTCGGCCGCACCGTCATCGAAGCCCTGCGGACGGACAGCCTGTACTGGGGCGATTTCCGGGTCAGCCAGCTGCTGGCTGCAGTGAGCTGCTTTGCCGCTGCGGTGGTGCTGCTGGTCATGATGGTGCGGGAGCATGATCCCGAGAAGCTGTTTGTCAATCAGGTGGCAGCAAGGGAAGCGGCGCTTGCGGCAGCCGAAGAAACCGAAGAAGCGGCCGAAACCGAGGAAGCCGAAGCCGAAGCGGTCGAAGCCGAGGAAGCCGAAACCGAAGAATGATCCAAAACCGGGGTGGAATTTCCACCCCGGTTTTTGTATGGAGATGTCAAATTACGGTTTGCTGGGCAGAGAATGGCTTTCTACCGGGACATTCCCACGTCGCCTGACGGCGACTCGGAATGACATGCGTTTTAATTAGTGCGTAGTAACAGCACGATAAATCCCAATTTAAATTTCCAAAAATGGAAAAAGTTCAAAGATTATTCACATATTGCAATCAGAAGGCAGATATGGTACACTGTTTGTAATAAAACGACAGGATGGTGCCGTTATGAAGATCAAAACCAGAAAAAAGAGCTACGAGCAGGTCATGGCGCTGCCCAGAGGCAAGCACCGCAAGCCGCTGCATCCCAATTTTCTGCTGCAGACCGTGGTTCGGGTGGCGGCGATCCTGGATCTGGTGCCCGCCCGTTTCCGCTATACCACTGAGGGCATGGAGAAGATCGGCAAGCAGCCCTGCTTGATCCTCATGAACCACTCCAGCTTCATCGATCTGAAGATCGTGTCCAAAATCTTTTATCCCCGGCCCTATGGCATCGTCTGCACCAGCGACGGCTTCATCGGCAAGGAGTGGCTGATGCGGTTTCTGGGCTGTATCCCCACCCAGAAATTCGTCAGCGATGTGTCACTAATCCGGGATATGGAGTATATGCTGAAGGAAAAGAAAGCAAGCGTCCTCATGTATCCCGAAGCCAGCTATTCCTTCGACGGAACCGCAACCGCCCTGCCCCGCAAGATGGGCGTTCTGCTGAAAAAGCTGGGGGTGCCGGTGGTCACGGTCATTACCCAGGGCGCCTTTGCCCGGGACCCGCTGTACAATTGCCTGCAGCTGCGTAAGGTCAATGTCAGCGCCCATGTCAAGTGCCTGTTCACCCCGGAGGAACTGAAGGAAAAGTCCGTCCGGGAGCTGGATGCGGCGCTGGATGCGGAATTCTCCTTTGATAATTTCGCGTGGCAGCAGGAGAATGCGGTCCGCATCGCCGAAAAATTCCGGGCGGATGGCATGCACCGGATCCTCTATAAGTGTCCCGCCTGCGTCGCGGAAGGTGAAATGGAGGGTAAGGGTATCACCCTTACCTGCCATCACTGCGGCAAGCAGTGGGTTTTGACGGAGCTGGGCAAGCTGGAAGCAATGCAGGGAGAAACGGAGTATCCCCACATCCCCGACTGGTATGCGTGGCAGCGGCAGCAGGTCCGGCAGGAGCTGGAAAACGGCACCTACCGGCTGGAAACCGATGTGAAGATCGGCATGATGGTGGACTACAAGGCTATCTATATGGTGGGCGAGGGTCATCTTTCTCACAGCGTTGACGGCTTTAAGCTCACCGGCTGCGACGGAAAGCTTCATTACGAGCAAGGCCCGCTGGCCTGCTACGGCCTGTACTCCGATTACTTCTGGTATGAGATCGGCGATGTGATCTGCATCGGCAACCAGGACGCGCTCTATTACTGCTTCCCCGAAAAGGCGGATGTTGCCAAGACCCGCATGGCTGCGGAGGAGCTGTACAAGCTGAAAAAACGCCGTCCGGCAAGAACCGCCGAGCCGGTATAAAAGCGGAATTTACCACGAAAAAGCGCCTTTCTACTATTGACGGAAGGCGCTTTTTCCCTTACAATGGCGGCAAAAAGGAGGTCTGGCCATGAATCCGTCTCTGAATATCATCCCAACGCCCCAAAGCTGCAGCTTTACAGAGGGTGGCAATATTAAGATCACAAAAATCCACACGGATTTTTCCATTGCCGGAGCGCTGGAAGCCGGTCTTGCGCTGCTGAAAGCGCAGGTCGGGCTGGTTTCTTCTGATCGGGCAAGGGCGGATCTGGTGCTGACATCCGATCTGGCTGTGCTGACGGAAGCGGAGCGGCGTACATTTTCCAATCAAAATGCGGATGCCCAGGGCTATGTGC
The DNA here is from genome assembly GCA_045576415.1 of Faecousia sp. Lineage (GTDB taxonomy): Bacteria > Bacillota > Clostridia > Oscillospirales > Oscillospiraceae > Faecousia. Next base: position 7,725 of record JAZNGJ010000080.1, read on the forward strand.
TGAAAAAAGACGAAAACGGCCCTGTGACGATCGTGGCAAAGACCGGCCTTGGCGCTGCCTACGGCTTGATGACTCTGCTGCAGATCCTCGATCAGCCGCTGGCGTCCTTTTGCGTCTGCGACTGGCCGGATTTCCGCTATCGCGGCAACAAGTGGCTGATCTTCACGGAAACGGAAGTTTGGTCCTATGACTACGGCGAGGGTGTGGAGGTTTACCGCCAGCGGATCATCCGCAAGCTGGATATGTGCCTGCGGTTTAAGATCAACATGGTCTACTTCGATGGCTTTGGACCGGACCCGGACCGGACGCCCCACTATAAAGCACTGATGCAGAGCCTGAATGCCGAGGCACGGAAGCGGGGCATCCACTTGATCTACGGCGCTTATACCATGGGTTATGGCCTTTCTGCCCATGCCTTCGGCAAGTTCTACGGCAAGGTCTACCGCAATGAGCGCAACGGCGAGCTGTATGACTGCATGGGCACCTATATCAAGGATCCCGACCGCAACGGCGGTGTGCCCTATATCACTGGCAGATCCTTCGGTACTTGCATTTCCAACGAGCAATTGATGGATGCCAAGCTGGAGGAGCTTTGCGAATTTATCCGGCAGGTGCAGCCCGGCGGTCTGTACCTGCACAATATGGATTCCCATTTGATCCATCCGGTGCTGTGGAACGCCCGGTGCGACGCGTGCCGCAAGCGCTGGCCCAATGACGACCTGTTTGCCGCCGACGGTATGGCAGGTGCCTTTGCCGCGTTCTTCGACCGGCTGAACAGCGGCCTGCAAAGCGTCAAGGCGGAAGGGTATGACGCAGCGGAGGATCTTCTGATCTTCAATGTGTCCCCCGGCTATATGTGGTACATCATGGATGATGCGGAGCTGGAAACCACACGGCAGTTCTGGTACGCGGTGCAGCGCTACAGCAAGGTCAAGAAAAATGTGATCCCCCTGTTCCGGGAGCTGTTCTTCAATCACGACGATGACCGGATGCGCCTGCCGGAGATCGTGGCGGAAAAGTGGGACTTTACCCAGGATTTCGGTATCGTCAATTTCAGCGGCGGCGATGGCTTCTATTCCGACAAGCTGTTCTTCCCGTCCTCCGTGTTTAACTATATGTTCCGGGGCGCAAACGCCCTGATCACTTGCTGCGGCAATGCATTTCAGGAGCCGCTGCAGATCTTCAACGCCGAGTATATGTGGAACAGCGAAAATAGTGGCTTTTACAACCTTTCTCCCAGACCGAAAAATGATGAAAGCTTCATGAAGCTTTATTTTGAAAGCCAGAAAATGGCATTCCGCCCGGAGGAGATCTACGGCGAAGGCGGTATGCTGGATGTGATCTGCGAAAAGCTCTATGGCGACCACGGCGCCGCCATGTCGAAGGTGTTCAAGCTTACAGACGGAAATCACGAGTGCGTGGTTCCCTATGCCTGCAGCAAGGAGACCCTGACCGGCGGACTGGAGGTGCTGATCCGCTGCCGGTGGGATAATCCCCTGCCGGAAGAGGAGATCGCCAAACTGACGGCGTCCTTCGGGGAGATGGTGCGGCTCAACCGGCAGGCTATCGCCATTTTGCAGGCGGGGGAGAATCTGGCGGACGATCTTGTGAAGTTTGGGCAGATGGTGGAGCTGAATACGCCGCTGGTGTCCGTTTGGCACCGGTATTTGCAGCTGTACACCCCCGTAGAACACTTTTTGCAGCAAGGCGGTGACGGCGAGGCGCTGCGAAAGGAAATTGACGCCCTGCTGGAAGAGGTAGCGGCATTGCTGCGGGATCACCGCGGCAGGAATTTTCAATTTGCCGATGATATGCAGGGTGCCCTTGCCAAGCGGGAGGAGATCCTTACGGCGCAGCAGTATAATCTGGAACTGATGAAAAAGAGCATCTTGTCCGGCCAGCGGATCCCTGAGGACAGGCAGATCCAGCAAAAAGGCGAATGGTGGTAATAAAAAGGGCGCGGTTTTCCGCGCCCTTTTGCATATGCGGTTACTTTTCCAGTGCCATGACCTTATCGATGCGTCTTTGGTGCCGCTCGTTGTGGGAGAAGGGAGTATCCAGCCATGTGTCCACGATCTGCAGCGCCAGCATTTCGCCTACCACGCCGGCGCCCAGCGCCATCATGTTGGTGTCGTTGTGTTCCCGGGTCAGCCGGGCGGTCATCAGATCGGAAAGCAGCGCGCAGCGGATGCCGTCGATTTTGTTGGCGGTGATGGAAACGCCGATACCGGTGGTGCAAAGCACGATGCCCTTGTCGCATTCGCCGCTGGCAACGGCCTTGGCGGCAGCGGCGGCAAAGTCGGGATAGTCGCAGGAATCCAGCGTATATGTGCCGAAGTCCTTGACTTCGTGGCCTTTGTTTTGCAGATGTGCCACCAGTTTGTTTTTCAGCGCCAGCGCGCCGTGGTCGCAGCCAATAGAGATATTCATATTTTATCCTCCTATATTACATAGCCGCCGTTGACGGCCAGCACTTCTCCGGTAATAAATTCCGCTTCCGCAAGATACTGAAATGCTTTGGCAACATCCATAGGGGTGCCGTTACGGCCAACGGGCGCATCCTGCGCCATTTGAGCAAGGATCTCCGGCTCCACGCCGGCGCACATATCCGTCAGGATCACGCCGGGGGCTACACAGTTGACCCGAATACCGCTGGGGCCCAGCTCCTGAGCCAGGGCCTTGCTCAGCGCGATCACCGCGCCCTTGCTGGCAGAGTATGCAGCCTCGCAGGAAGCACCCACCTGCCCCCACATGGAGGAAACGGTGATGACGCAGCCCTTTTGTTTTTTCAAAAAAGAGGGCATGGCAGCATTGACGCAGTGGTAGATGCCCTTGACATTCACGGCAAAGATTCGGTCCCAGACCGCTTCGTCCGTCTGGCTCATGAGTCCGGATTGGCATATGCCGGCGTTGCAGATCAGAATGTCTACAGCACCGATCTTCTGAAATGCGGCATTCACCGCGCTGCCGTCTGCCACATCGCAGCAGATCGCGGCGGCACCGGTTTTGGCGGCAACCGCCCGGGCGGCAGCGTGATCCTTTTCGTAGAGGAAAAATACCGTGTGGCCCAGTCCGGCAAACAATTCCACAGCGGCTGCTCCGATTCCCCGGGAGCCGCCGGTGATCACAACATTAGACATAAATTACCTCATTTGTGTTGTAAATGATCGTTTAGCTTAGTAAGCGATGCACTAAAAAAGAAGCATGTCATTGCGAGGGCAGCTATGCTGCCCGTGGCAATCTCCCGGTACCATCTATAGAAATGCTAAGCAGGATCGGAGATTGTACCAGGAGATTCCCACGGCCCCTTTGGGGCCTCGGAATGACAT
>JAZNGJ010000081.1:0-7576 GCA_045576415.1 Faecousia sp.
GTCGATCCCATTCCCGAGTTTGTGGGCAGCGGCGACATTGAAGAGTGGCTGAATCAGCCCGCAAAGCTGGTCACTCTGCATCCGATGACCATTCTGCAGAACTCTCTGAACGGCACCTTCGGCCAGTCCGGTGACATTGCCAATGTGCCTCCCAAGGCTGCAACCATCGGCCCCATCGACGTGATGCGCGCCAAGGAAAGAATCGAAGTTCACGCTCTGGCAACCTGCGGTACATTCTCCAGCTGGCAGAGAATGACCTCTCGTCTGGTGACCCACGGCCCCGTCACGCCTTATGTTCCCTCTTCCATGCTGCAGACCAAGAAGACTCAGGTCTACATCAGCGAAGAGCTGGCAGCTCCCTTCGAGTGCTGGGAGAAGGTTGGTTACTAATTCATAAAAAAGGGGCTCCCCGGAGCCCCTTTCCTTGCTTTATGGAGGTTCAGTGAATGTATTCGATCAAGAAAATCACAAGTTCTCCCATCGTAGACTTTGCGGCGGAGGAACTGAAAAAATATCTGCGGATGATGATGCCCCGCTGCGGCGAGATCCCCATCGCTTATGACCCTGCTGCCACGGAAGGTTTCCGTCTGGGCCTGATGGCGGATTTCGGTCTGTCCACAGAGGAGGCAGAGGATCCGGAGCTTGATGATATCCTGCACATCGATACCAATGAAAAAGGCGGCATCATTGCCGGCAGCAACTGCCGCAGTGTACTGCTGGCAGTGTATCAGTATTTGAAGGAAAACGGCTGCCGCTGGCTGTTCCCCGGCATCGACGGTGAGTATATTCCCATTCGGGAAATCGCACCCACTCAGTATCACAAAATGGCCGACTGCCGCTTCCGCGGTCAGTGCAACGAAGGTGCGGAAGCCCAGTATAACATGATGGAGACCATCGACTTCTCTCCGAAGATCGGCCTGAATGTGTATATGCTGGAATTTGACATTCCCTTTGGCTATTACAACAGCTGGTACAGCCATCGCAACAATCATCTGTACCGCCCCGAGCCCGTCACCAAGGATACTGTCCTGCAGTGGAAGCGTATGTGCGAGGTGGAGATGACCAAGCGCGGCCTGCAGTTCCATGACAGAGGCCACGGCTGGACCGTGGAATCCTTTGGATTTGACAGCGGCGGCGGCTGGGATAAGGTCGGCGAAGGCGAGGATCTTTCTGAGATCGGAAATGGCAAGTATATTGCCAAGGTCAAGGGCACGCGCCACTTCTATAACGGCACGCCTATGGATACCAACTTCTGCATGTCCAACCCCGAAGCCAGAAAGCTCTTTGTGAACTGTGTGGCAGATTATGCCGAAAAGCAGAACAATGTAGACTACCTGCACATCTGGCTGGGCGACGGTAAGAACAACCACTGCGAGTGCGAAGAGTGCGTCAAGAAGGATACGGCAGACTGGTACGTGATCCTGCTCAACGAGATCGACGCGGAGCTTACCCGCCGGAACCTGGATACCCATCTGGTGTTCATCGTCTATTCCGACCTTCTGTGGGCACCCCGGGAGGAGCGGGTCAAGAATCCCAAGCGGTACTCCATGCTGTTTGCGCCCATTACCCGTGTGTACAATGAATCCTATGATGTGAAGCCTGATCTGGATTCCTATACCGGCTATCACAGAAACGACCATATCCTGCCCAGAGGCATGGGCGAGAATCTGGCCTGCCTGGAGAAGTGGAAAGAGACCTATCCCGGCGATGCCATGGCTTATGAGTACCATTTCCACTGGGTGCATCTGGTGGATCCGGGCTATATGTCCATTGCCAAGCGGGTCCATGAGGATATCCGCAATCTGCGCGGATGCGGCCTGCAGGGCTTTATTGAGGATCAGACCCAGCGTAACTATTTCCCCACGGGCTTTCCCATGTATGTCTACGGCCAGACTCTGTTTGACAACAGCCTGACCATGGAGCAGCTGGAGGAGGACTATTTCTCCCATGCTTTCGGTAAGGATTGGCAGAAGGCCCGGGATTACCTGCAGAAGATCAGCACGCTGTTTGACTTTGACTATATGATCTGCTATCCGGTATTCGGCGTTTGCCTCGGCTCTACGGTGAATCCTCAGATGGCGGCGCAGCTGGGCGAGGTGGCAGCGGTGGTGGACGGATTCCGTGACACCATTGAGGAAAACCTCATTCAGCCCTTCCGTGCAAGCTCCGTTTCCTGGCAGCTGCTGGATGAACACGGCGAATTCTGCAAGTACATGGCGAGAGTCTTCCAGCTCCGCGCTGAGGGCAAGGATGAGGAGGCTTTGGCGGAATTTGAGCAGATGCGTCAGTTTATGGCACCCAAGGAGCCCAGACTGCAGCGGTATTTTGACCACAGCCTGTTCTTTGCCTGTGTCGGCAATATTCTGAGAAAAGCCTATAAGCCCAGATAAACTACAAAAAAGGAACCGGTCGGGAAACCGACCGGTTCTTTGCGTTTTGCTCACTTCTTGGGAGCCTTGATCTTATTAAGCTTGGCGTTGATATCCAGCAGCTCTTCTTTGGTGAAGTTGACATTCATGGTGCCCAGCATGCCGGCCAAGCGGATAAAGGTAAAGCCGCCCAGCATATCCATCATACCGCCCATGGCGCTCATGTCCATGCCGCCCTTCTTGTCGCCGCCGCCCATCTGGGACATCACCTTGCCAAACAGACCCATGACCAGCATCTTACCCTGCAGGGTGCCCATGATCTCCTTGAAGGTGGAGTTGATGCTGAGGTAACCCTCGGGCATGGTGATCTCGAACCAGTTGAGGATGGCACTCTTTTCCCTCAGACGGTAAGCCTCGTTAAAGACCTCAACCTTGTTGATAACGCTTTCGTCGGTCAATTCGCCGGCCTTGGCCACCAGATGGGTAATGCCTGCGTTGGGGACTTCGTAATAGAAGAAGGGCAGTCCGTTATTTTCCTGCACACCCAGAGAAACGCCGTTGGCAAACAGCTCGACGGCAGGCTGGTTGGAGTAAACGGTGACTTTGGTCACATCTTCCACCCGGTCAATGTAACGCTTGCCGCAGATGTGGACCATGGGCTCGGGATTCAGCCATGCCTTGTAAGCGAAGAAGGCGTCCTTCTTGTACTTGCGGTCCATGGTGATCAGACCCTTGTGGTTCTGGCCGTTCTCGCCGCCCTCGGCACGGGCATCCGCGCCAAAGTCGAACATATTCCACACATGGGTGGCCCAGAGATAGGGACGCTCATGGATGCAGCGGATCAGTTCTTCATGATAAAAGGCCTGATATTCCTCGGTGTAGTCGCCCTGCTTGGGATCGGAGGTGTGCCAGTCCAGCGCTTCGCAGCCATACTCGGAAATGCCGATGGGGATATTGGGATGGGTCTTGTGGAACTTGTCGAACCAGGGGCCGTTCATGGTGGTGTCGCCGCCGTACCAGCCGAAATAGTGGTTGTAGGAAACCAGATCGGGGATCTGGATGTAAGGAGAGTTGATGGGGCAGGGGGAAACCGCTGCAATGGTGGTGGGGCGAGTCTTGTCCATCTCGTGGACCAGATCGTTCAGAATACGGTGGTTTTCCAGCAGATCGGGATCGGCATCGCCCTTCATGGTGATCTCGTTGGAAAGACCCCAGACGCAGATGGAGGCGTGGTTGTAGTTCTGGGTGATCAGTTCCTTCATCTGGGAGATCGTATTCTCACGACCACCGGGCATATGCTGGGAAATGTAGGGGATCTCGGCCCAGATCACAAGACCCTTTTCGTCACACAGATCGTAGAAATACTGGTTGTGCTGATAATGGGCAAGGCGGATGGTGGTAGCGCCCACCTCACAGATCAGCTCGATATCCTCGGCGTGATGCTCGGGAAGCAGCGCGTTGCCGATACCCCAGCGGTCCTGATGGCGGGAAACGCCCCGCAGGGGGTATTCTTTGCCGTTGAGGATAAAGCCCTTTTCGGGATCTACCCGGAAGCTGCGGCAGCCGAAACGGGTGCTGATGTTGTCAAGGATCTCCTTGTCCTCCACCAGATTGACTTCTACAGTGTAAAGGTACGGATCCTTACGGCCGTTCCACAGGTGGACATTTTCGATCGCAACATGGATCTTGCTGCCATCGGTAGCCACACTGGCAACCACTTCGCCCTCCGCGTCCCGCACGGTGTACTGCTGGTACTGGCCCATCTTGGAATTGGTGACGAATACTTCGATCTCCACATTGGCATTCTGGCCGTCGACAGTGGGAGTGACCTTGATGCCGGGGCCGCCGTAATAATCCAAATCAAAGTGGGAAGCGGGAACGCCGATGATGTTCACATCCCGGTACAGACCGCCGTAGAAGGTGAAGTCCGCCACCTGGGGATAGACCCGGTCGTTGGGGGCGTTGTCCACAGCCAGAACGATCATGGTCTTCTGATTGATCTCGTCGGTGATATCACAGCGCCAGGTGGAGTAGCCGCCGTCATGGTGGGCATGCTTTTTGCCGTTTACATAGAGATCTGCGGAGGAATTAGCGCCATTGATCTCGATGTAGTAGCGCTCTGCTTCGGGAAGATCCTCTTTGTCCAGCTCTTTTGCGTAAATGGCGGTGCCGCGGTAGTAGTCGTTGCCGCCGTCCTGTCCGTCCAGCGCGTTCCAGGTGTGGGGCAGGCTGACAAAGTCCCACTTATTGTCGATGGCGGAAGGAATCTCAGAGGTCTGCTTGGTAAATGCCCATTTGCGGTTGATATTGGTAACGGTTCTCACAATATTTCCTCCTGTTATTTGAATTTCTAACTATAATCATACCATATCCTCGGGGAAATTCAATAAACGGATTGTGAATTCTGATAATTTACCCGTTATTTTCTTCCAAATGTTTCCGCTTGATGGCAGCTGCGTTGGCATCTACCTGCTTTTTGTGCAGGGGATACCAAAACCACAGCACCAGTGCCAGCGCGGCAAAGCCGAGAGCCGGAACCAGTGTGGCAATATTGAAGATGCCGTCTTTCACGGATTGGGTCTGGCTGATGCCCTGCTCCAGAGCCTTTTCGTTATAGTGGATCGCCTCCAGAAGCCAGCCGGAAAGACCGGCGGCAAAGGCCTGCCCAAGCTTGCGGGCGAAGGAATAGAGGGCGTAGACGCTGCCGTCCTCCCGGATGCCGTTTTTCAGCTCCGCGTCGTCGATCACATCGGTGATCAGCGCCCAGCAGATCATGGAAAAGACTCCCAGACCCAGCCAGATCAGTGATTGCAGGGCGATGAAGCCCCACATATTTTGGGGGCGCAGCAGCCATGTGACGATGCACACAGCCACAGCAAACAGGCTGGACGTAACGGAGACCTCCGCCTTGCCAAAGCGGCTGCTCAGGGGCTTTGCAACGGCAGAGGCGATCAGCATGCTGACCATCATGGTAAGGGAAGAAAGGGTCTGTCCTGCGGCATCGCCGTAGTAATCGGGGAAGATATATGCCGACATATTCTGCATGGTCAGCTGGGCCAGCAGCATAAAAATGGAAGCGAAAATAATGGAGATCAGCGCCCGGTTTGTAAGCGCACTGCGGATCATTTTGGCAACGCTGACCTTTTCTCTTTTCTCTGCCTTGTATGGCACCCGCTCGGTGATCAGCCGGTAAGCCAGCAGGTAGCAAAGAACCGCTAGGACAGAAAAAACTGCGGCGCAGACGGCCACCTTATTGCCGTTGATGACGCTTAGGGTCTCGCCGGTGGCGGAGGTGACCTTATCATAGGCTACCAGCGGCAGACCGATGCCGATGAACATTCCCGCCAGCATGCCGCCCATGGTGCGGAAGGTGGAAAGGGAGGCCCGGTCGCCGGGATCGGCGGAAATGGCGGAAGCCATGGAGCCGTAGGGGATATTCACTCCGGTATAGCAGAAGGAACCCCATAGGATATAGGTGATGGCAAGGTAAGCGATGCGCGTGCCGTCAGACCAGCGGGAAACGGTTTCCGGAGCAAGGCCCGGCGCGTACATCAAAAAGGATGCAGCGGCAACGGGTATGCACATCCGCAGCAGCCATGGCTTGAATTTGCCGGCGGCGGTGGGCTTTGCTGCGTCGCAGATGCGGCCCATGGTCACATCGGTCACGGCATCGGCAAACCGGGCGATCATCATGATAATGCCAACAATGCCGGCGCTGACACCCATCACATCGGTATAAAATTTCATCAAAATGCTGGTGGAAAGAATGAAGGTGAAGTCGTTTCCAAAGTCACCAAACAGATACCCCAGCTTGTCCCGCATACCAAAGGGACGGATTCTCTTGTGTTTCATGGATAAACCTCCTGTGCCGGATATGTAGTTTGCAGCCGTTTCGCCGGTAACAGGGGATCGGGCATGGTTGCCAGTATAAAGCATAGCCTTCCTTTTTGCAATGGAAGTTGTTGGCAAGCAGATTCTGTGTTATATTATGTTAGAACTTTTGGTTTTTTAACATTAGCTCACATTTTTTAACAAAAGATTTCATTTGAGGCCAGATAGCGGTTGATTTTTTTCGCAAATGCGCTATAATGAATCCTAGAATGCGGCAGGTGTGGGCCTGCCTCAGCGGCGAATTCTTTTATCTACATAGGGATACCAAAGGAGAAGTTGTACATGATCATCACACAAAAGAAACCCATTGAAGAAATCATGGCCATGGTCGGCGATGCCAAGACCGTAGCCATCGTCGGCTGCAACAGCTGCGCCACAGCCTGCCAGACCGGCGGCCAGCCCCAGATCGACGAGCTGACCAAGATCCTGGAAGCTGCCGGCAAGAAGGTCGTCGGCACCACTATCGCAGACTACTGCTGCATGAATCTGGGCGTCAAGGCCAAGATGAAGCCCATCAACGCCGCCAACCCCGACTGCGTCATCTGCATGTCCTGCGGTGACGGTGTGCAGTGCGTTGCCAAGAATGCCAACGATAAGCCTGTTTATCCTTCCAACAACACCATGTATCTGGGCGAAGCCGTCCGTTTCGGTGTTTGGGAAGAAGCCTGCCGCTTCTGCGGCGAGTGCGTGCTGGGCAAGACCGGCGCCATCTGCCCCATCACCCAGTGTGCCAAGAGCCTTGTCAACGGCCCCTGCGGCGGCCAGAAGAACGGCAAGTGCGAAGTCAATCCTGAGAACGATTGCGCATGGATCAAGATCTATGAGCGTCTGCAGGCTACCGGCCAGCTGGAGAAGCTGACCGAGACCCGTGAGGATAAGGGCTACGGCGCATTCGCATATCCCAGAACGATCAGCTTGAGGGGGAAGAAGTAATGAGCATTTTGAAAGACGCACTGGAATCCGGAAAGTTTGGCGTAACTGCCGAAATGGCACCCCCTAAGGGTTATGATTTTACTGAGCAGATGGAAGCTGCCGAGCTGCTGCGGGGCAAGGTTCACGGCGTGAACGTTACCGATATGCAGTCTGCCAGCCTGAAGGCCACCGGCCTGGGTCTGTGCATCAAGCTGAAGCAGGCAGGCGTGGAGCCCATTCTGCAGATGACCGGCCGTGACCGTAACCGTATGGCTCTGATGGGCGATGCGCTGGCCGCTGCCGCATTCGGCATCGATACCATGCTGGCCCTTACCGGCGACCATCCCGTGGTCGGCGACTGCAAGGACTCTAAGCCCGTTTACGATCTGGACTCCGTCGGCATC
>JAZNGJ010000082.1:0-4192 GCA_045576415.1 Faecousia sp.
TCCGGATCATGAAGGAAGCTGGCTTTAACTCTTTACGTGCAGCCCACAATCCCACTTCCCGGGCCATGCTGGAAGCTTGCGACTACTACGGTATGTACATGATGGATGAGTCCTTCGATATGTGGTACAACCGCAAAACCAAGAATGACTACGGTCTGGATTTCGAGGAATTCTGGGCCATTGATACTGCTGCTATGGTCAACCGGGATTATAACCACCCTTCCGTCATTATGTACTCCATCGGCAACGAGGTTGCGGAGCCTGCAGAGGCAAAAGGCGTAGAAGCAGGAAAAAAGCAAATCGACCTGATTCATAGTTTGGATGCAACCCGCCCCGTCACCTGTGGCCTGAACCTGATGGTCATGAGCCGGGCAGCCAAGGGCCAGGGCATCTACCAGGACGGTGAGCAGAAGACCGGCTCCGTGAATCAGCCCAAGGAAGAAAAGGTCACTAACGGCAGTCTTGCCTTCAATATCATGGCATCCTTTATCGGCACCGGCATGAACAAGGGCGGCAACTCTCCCAAGGTGGATGCGCTGGCAACGCCCATCATCAATGCACTGGACATTGCCGGTTACAACTATGGTTCTGGCCGCTATCCGCTGGAGGAAAAGCAGCATCCGGAGCGGATCATCTTCGGCTCCGAGACCTTCCCTCAGGACATCTATAAAAACTGGGAAATGGTGAAGAAGTATCCCTATCTGCTGGGTGACTTCATGTGGACTGCTTGGGATTATCTGGGCGAAGCCGGTATCGGCTGCTGGAGCTATACCGGCGGCATGCCCTTCAATCGTCCCTATCCCTGGGTTTTAGCTGGCCCCGGTGTCATCGATATCTGCGGTACCCCTGACGGTGCCTGCCGCTATGCTTCCACCGTTTGGGGACTGGAGAAAGCCCCCCGCATTGCAGTGAAACCTGTGAACCATCCTGGTATCCGTCCCTCTAAGTCTGTCTGGCGCGGCACCAATGCCATCGAAAGCTGGGCATGGGCAAACTGCGAAGGCAACAAGGCAGAGGTAGAAGTCTATGCGCAGGCAGCTGCTGTGGAATTGCTGCTGAACGGCAAAACTCTGGGCAAGAAAAAGATCAAGGAATGTAAGGCCATCTTCAAGACCAAGTACGCTTCCGGTACCCTGACCGCCGTTGCCTATGACGCATCCGGAAAGGAGATTTCCCGCAGCGAGCTGGTATCTGCCAGCGGCAAGGCAGCCATTTCCGTAAAACCCGAAGTCACCGCTGCCAAGGCAGGCCAGATTGTTTATGTTCCTGTGCAGATCGTTGGCGAAAACGGCGTGGTGGAGTCCAACGCGGACCGCAAGCTGACCGTCACCGTGGAGGGCGGCGAGCTGCTGGCCTTTGGCTCTGCAAACCCCTGCACTGAGGAGCAGTACCATGTGGGACAGTTCACCACCTATTATGGACGTGCGCTGGCTGTGGTGCGCGTGAACGGCGAAACTACCGTTACTGTGACCGATGGCACCCAGACTGCACAGGCGGTAGTTGCCGTAAAGTAATGGTTTCGCTTTTAGGACTGTTGCAGATGGATATATTCAGATTTTCGAAGACTTTATCAATAACCGTCCCAGGAAGTGTCTGGGTACTGTGGGCCTGGTTCTGGTACCTGTAATGAGAAGAGTATTTCTGGATGCCGATGCCACCAACTGGCATCCTCTGTCCCTGATTCCTGCACTGGTTAACGATTACTTATATTGTTGTCTCTTCGGCAATGGTGTCTCTGTCACAGTACTATGAATCCATCATAACCACTGGTGGTATGACCACTGTGCAGATCACCGATGCCCAGTTTGTCTATCCTTTTGGATTTGCTGCAGTTGTTACGGAATTTGGCGGAACAAGGGATAACTGTTGTGGCTGCAAATTATAGGATGTATCCAGATGCGTTATTTCTGATTTTGTAGAAGATGCAGCGGTGGCAGTTGAATGGTCGATTCATCATATTGCCGAGTTCAAAAATGTGAATATACTCTATGTCGGGGGATCTCCTGCGGGAGCATGGTTAACAGCAATGCTTGCTTTTGCACCACAATTTCTAGGTAGGTATGGTATCAAAACAACGGATATAGTCGGATATATTTTTAATTCAGCACAGATGACGACACATTTTAATGTGTTACGTGAACGGGGGATTCATGCTAATAGAAATCGTGGTAGACGAGGCAACTCCGGTTTGCTATATTCATGAACAAACAGTATTTCCAAAAGTATTTATTGTCGTTGCTGATAATGATATACCGTGTCGTTTGGAGCAAAATCTTATGTTTTTGAAGACTATGAAGATGTTTGGCTGTCCTTCTGAACGAGCAAAATACAAGTTAATGGAGGGGTATAAACATTGTGCATACGATAAAACAAAGGAATTTGCAAAGCTTTGGAAGAACTATATGGATGAAACAACCTAATCATGTTCATTCGAGGTGTTGGTAATTACTGGAATCTTTTCAGGAGTAAGCGTATGATATATTTATTGTTTAAGCAAGTATTGATTATGTTTCTGCTTGTTGGAGTAGGGTACATATGTTTTCGGAAAAATAAGATCACACTAGAAGGCAGTCGAAATATCGCTAATATATTAATTTATCTGTCCTTACCCTGTGTGATAATTAATAGCTTTTTGGTGACTTTTTCATATGAAAAATTAATTGGGCTCTTGTATAGTTCCTTGGCGGCCATTGCTGTGTTAGTGATCAGCATGGTTATTTCAAAACTTTTCTTTGGAAAAGATGCAATTTTGAACTTTGCAGCTGCTTTTTCTAATCCAGGTTTTTTTGGAATACCGTTGATTGTTGGAACAATCAGTAACGAGGCTGTGTTCTATATTGCAACATTCATCGCCTTTTTGAATTATTTGCAATGGTCTTATGGAGTAGCGTTACTTATAAATGCCGAATCCATACATAATGAAAAAGGGGAGTGGAAGAAATACATACCATCATTCAAGCGACTTATTTCAGCCCCATTTTTAATTGCAGTTATCATTGGCCTATTCTTTTTTATATCTCAGATACATGTGCCAGATTTGTTACTTAAGAGTGTACAGCATATAGCTGGGCTGAATACGCCACTAGCCATGTTTTCTATTGGTGTTTATCTCGCACAGATCAACCCAATAAGAATGCTCAAAAACCACAAATTATATCTATTGGCATTAGTTAGGTTGATAATCATTCCGGCTGCATGCATGCTGGTGTTGATGCTTTTGCCAGCCGAATTTACCGAAATGAAGATGGCATTATTGATTGCTGTAGCATGTCCAACAGGATCTAATGTTGCTGTGTATGCGCAGTTGTATGAAAGCGATTATGGGTATGCGGTGGAAACGGTTATTATTTCTACGTTGTTGTCGGTAATTACAATCCCGGTCCTTGTACAGTTGGCCATGAGCTTGTGCTTTTAAGTATATCAAATAAATCCATAAAAATGGTGATGGCAATTGTCGAAATATATAGATATCAACCGGGTGAAATCTGATGATGAAGAGTACTGAGTACACTAGTAGATGGGAATATAAGGAGTTAAGAATGCAGATCTTTATACAATAGTATTATTACCAAATGGTAAAGATGCTTTTCCAACAGTTATTATTAGAAAACCCTAATGTAATCTCCGGAGCGGATGTATTGGACATTCATGTGCTCTCCTCCCTTGCTACAATCATTGTACCGAAGGAAAGTCTACTAGTCGAATGTGCCGTAAAACAGAAAAATCCCGGGTTACCAGAAATGGTAACCCGGGATAAACATATTCAGATAAAGACCTCGCAGGTGAGATCTTCCCACTGAGAGGGTCGTAGATACTGACCCCTTGGCTTTTCTATACGCCGAAGCTTCCTCGTAACCGATGGAAAACTTGAAGTACAGATTAGGCCCCCAGTTTTGATAGCAGCCTGTATAGACAATAGACGCACAACCAGAGGTTATTTGCGTGGTTCTCATCTGGTGGCTCACACATGGGCTAACAGACCAGCACTAATTTGTTGTTTTTTGGGTCCCTCACCCATACAGGACGCCTCCTTTTCACTCAAGTAGGCCTTATTATAGCATGAAAATTGCCTTTCGTCGATAGCTGACTCGGGATTTGGGGTAAAAATCCGGTTTTGCCCGTCTGCAGAGTCGAGAAAAATGCCCCCTGCGGTGATAATTTCGATTATTATACCATGGGCGGGGATGAAAGC
>JAZNGJ010000083.1:0-2222 GCA_045576415.1 Faecousia sp.
AGTAATGCCTTGGGATTTTGCCATCTGCTTGATGATTAGCTCCATTTGGGTATTGGCGGCATCATCAATCTCATTCAGATGAGCCACCAGCTTGCCATCAAAAAGCAGTGTGATATAATATGCTTTCTTGTGATCCCCGAGGTAGGTATGGCGCATTCTGCCGTACTTGCCGTACCGGGGCGCTTCTTCTTCCGGGAGTTCCAGATCGGGGTAGTACATTCCGTCAGCACCGAGGGTATAGGTGCCGCCCATTTCTTCGAATAAACTTGCCATAGTTTCCATCCTCCTGTTTACATATTAGTTACGCTGTGATAAAATAGCGTGAATAACATCACATGTGAACCCTCACACGACTAAAGTCGCGTGCTTCCAACGCACGGCGTAGCCGTGCATACCCGCTTTAGGCGGGTGGATTGTCTTTCCACTATAAGGCACTGAACTCAGTCACTGTCAGCTTACGCTGCCAGAACCGCATTCAGGCTAAGTAAGGTGGAGAAGGTGCAGGTGGTTCTCTTGGAACACTCAGGAACTTTTGCCTGTGTTTCCAACCTTGCCGTCTCCGGCAAGGATTTAAGGATTTCTCGGATGAAATATCTGGCTCCTATGTTATAGGACGCAGATAGATCACAGTTGTAGATCTTTCCGTTCTGGAATTTACAAATGCTGTAGTTGCCGTTGATGCCCCGTTCGACCATGCCGCTTCCGTCGTAGGCAAGTTTGGAAGTACCCCAAGCGCAGACCCGACTGATCCTCATGGATAACCTATGGGCCTTCTGCTCCACCATGGATTGCACATACTGTGCCTTCCAGTGATGAAGTTGCTGCTTCTTGGCGCCTTTCTTCTTGCCGGACAGATCCAGATGCTCAAACACGATCACATCCGCGCTCCAGAGGATGGCGGTATCCACTATAAATGTTGCCGTTTTTACAGCAATATCATCGTTGATACCCTTTGCCCTGGCCCATAATCTGGGCGTCCGTTTTGCACCGTGCTGATGTGCCTTTTTGATCCTGTTGATGGCATGATTCAGAGAGTCTTGTTCTCTCGGCAGGGATAGAAACTTCCTGTCGAGGATAGTGCCCTCTGCGGTCATAACACTGCAGGTACAGGCATTATTCAACCCAAGGTCAACAGCAACGATAACGCGGTTTTGAATTTGTGAATCGGACAGCTTTACTTTTTCTTCAAAGGCGAAGTCCAGAAACCACTCCTTGCCCCGTTTACGAAGCACCGGAGCGCATTCCTTCCGACTTTTACACCGCCGGAGGATATAGTCCACATCGCCTTTCTTGAGGTCCACATCCAGCCAGTCCCAGGTATTGCGAATATACACCTTGAGTCTTGCTGTATAGGTACCAGATCGGATAAAACAGTTATCCCGGTACATTACAGGAAAGGAGTTTCCGGCTTTGGGAACAGATGGTCTGTGTTGATCTGTTCCTGCTTCATAATTGGAAAGGTTGCTCTTATACGAGGAAACCTTGCCAATAGCAGCAGAAATGGCGGAACGCCGCAAATAGGATGGGAACTTATAGAACAGCTTGTCAAAATCGTAAGCAAGGGAAACCACATTCTTCGTCTTGTGTGTCTGGATCTCAACATATCGCTGCTGGGCAAGCTGCCCCGTTAGGGTAGAAAGAGCGTCCCATTCCGCAAGACATACCCCAATAAAGAAATCCACAGCCTTCCGATAGATTTTTATGGTATCGCAGAAAATTCTGTTGTAATGCTTGATCTTTACGGAATAGCTGGAAATGATCTTCATTGGGTTACACCTCCTCTGATTTCTGATTTTGAATATACGCTGTTACTTGTGCTCTGCTTCTGTCGCTTACAGTTGCAACAAAATAAGATGGGTTCCACAGATGTCCGCCCCAAAGCTGCTTCTTGATTTCCGGGTGCTTGAGGAACAGCCATCTGGATGTGTTACCTTTCAGCACTTTAATTGCATCTGAAAGACGGAGCTGTGGCTTGCACTCCGCAAGAATGTGGATATGGTCTGGCATGACTTCCATTGCAATGATGTCCATTTGCAGTGTTTTGGCAGTCTCCTTAATGTAATCTGCCACTTCATTTTCCAAGCATCCAAGGAAAACTTTCTTTCGATACTTGGTACACCACACAATATGGTACTGCAAGGAATATACATATCCGCGACCATGTGTAACGGGAAAATCCGTTGAAAATAGTGATGTTTTATTCATACTAATATTATACCATA
>JAZNGJ010000084.1:0-28649 GCA_045576415.1 Faecousia sp.
CTTTCCGGTAATTGGCGCACCGCCTTCGTACCAAATGCCGGATTCTTCTTTCCTGCTGCTGTGTGATGTGTAACACCATATCGTCCTCCTTTCCTTTGGGCATAAAAATAGCCGCCGGTTTCCCGACGGCGAGTGCCCGGTATATTCTTTTGAGGTAGACTTCTCTCCTCACTTATTTGAATACACGAAAAGGCGATTTTTGCATGGAATATAGAAACACACAGAAAACAAAAAGCGAAACAACAAACAGTGCTTGCAGCACAACAGTTTTTATGGCTGTTCTTAATATGTTTACATTTTCCGAAAGTGATGTTTTTAAAAAATCTACAATTATTTTATTGGAAAATAATATGATAATAGTAAGAGGGAACTTTATTGGACAGTTCTTAGAATAAAGTGATACGCGAGGGGGTGGGTTTATGGATACCGTCAGATTCTTCAGCGCAGATTACCGTGACGGCAGAGTGCGGATAGGAAACAAAACTTATCCTGCAGGCTATTACTGCGTACATCTTTTGAATCAATATTATAAAGACGATACTGCCGCCAGACTATCCGTTTTCACACACAGAAATGAGCAGTTGCAGAATCAGCTTCAGGCTGGCTACATAAGTGAGAGTGCCTTCCTGCGGGCAGGAGAAGAAATGCTTCATATCTTCCACGCCTTTCCATGGCTGAAACCCTTTGATGCGCTGGGTATCAATGTCGAGCGAAACAGAATAGCGAACCTGTTTACAAAGGAAAACGCAGAAATGCTTGCATCCTATTTCCACCGCAGAGCAGCAGTTGGCAATATGGATGAAGGCCAAGTCATTTTAGGTATTCTTCCACCTGCGTATAACAAAGACTTCTTTGAAGCTGCAGCGAAGTTGTTAAACGAAGTTATGGACACACTGCGGTTCTATGACACCATCGGTGACAATGTGCAAAAGGCATTTCATCAGCTAAGGAAGTTTGTTGCGAGGGCAGATGAAGCGGTCAGACTTGATGAAGCGCACCTGCTTCCTATTGCTTTGGAAGTCTTTGGGGAACTTCCGCTACCGGTCACTACCGAATATGTTCCCTACAAAAAGAATGCCAAGAGTAAATCTGAGGTTGTGGCAAGACGGCTGTTCTTTGACAGCTACTACAGTTTTATCATTACGGATTTCTTCGAGGGTCTGCATTACGGTCATTACCCAAGGCAGTGTGAGATCTGTGGAACCTATTTTCTTATGACCTCTGCGCGGCGGCAGCGGTACTGCACCGGTATGTCCCCCTATACTTTTAGGGGCAAGCAGATCTCTTGCAAACAGTATGCCGCTAGCATCAACCGCAAGGAACTGGCTGCAGCTGATCCGGTGGTAGATATCTATAACCGCCGATGTGGTGCCATACGGTCTGAAAAGAGCAGGGGTTCCATTACGGAAGATTTTGCGGTCAAGGCAAAGGAACTGGCTCTGGAACATAAGTTGCACGCCCAGGAAGATCCTGTGTATGCCGCCACCCAATATCCGAAGGATATGACACGGGACGCGCTGTACGCAGAAGCTTCCAAACATCTAACTTAATCCAATACTAAGGAGGTGGAGTCAATGAACGATTGGGAAAAAGACCTTAAGATATACCGGTTGGAGCAGGCTCCACCGAAGTATGAAAATTACCAGGAGTATTTTGAACGGTACTTTGCAGAACATGATGAAACATACTTGGCGTGGTTCTTACATTACTATGAGAAAGAACTGAACACTAAAGCAAGAGGCTTTGTCAACGAATATGCTATGTACGGGCACTTCGTTGATCTGAAACAGGCCTATGTGATGGGCATGATGGAAGCATTGCAACGATACGACATTTCTCGTGGTGTGCCGTTCTTGGTATTCAAAGAATTACCGGCAATGAATGCAGTGCATACCTATATCCGCACTATGCGCACCGGCTATACGGTGCAAAGCAGCTATGCGGATGAACAGCTCCGAGAGGTCATGTGGCAATATGCAGAGCATGGATATCAGTACGATGACGAAACTATTGCCGCCATTGCCACTGAAACTGGGATCTCTACCAAGAATGTGGAAGAGATCCTGATGGGCGGTCTGCTGAATATGAACATGACGGACTTCTATCGGCGCTATGGTGACGAAAACAGCGAAGAGAGCACGGAGGAAGTCGCCGCCGATGGCACATCCAAAACGGAGGAACTGTATTTGCGCATAGAGAAAACAGAGAAAGTTATGTCAACCTTCGAGTCGCTAAATTACCGGGAACGGGCAATCGTTGCGAACCATCTTGGCTTTTGCCAGGATTGTTATGCTACCCACTATTACGATGAAGACGATCTTGATGAGGATGGCAAATCCAAACGTAAAGCAAGAAGAAAAGTTCCTTTCATTGAACTGGCGGTAGAACATGGCCTCTCTTCCCCAGATACAGCAGACAAGACATACCGCAGAGCATTGGAAAAGATGCGAAGCAAATTAAAATTATACGGATAGTACTTTTTGTATTATGGACGGACAGTACTATGACGAATCCTTCACATCAAAACTGAGATAATCTGTCACATAGTGTAAGAAACTGTTATGTAGATTGCATAAATCACTGACGCAATGGATATGGAATCAACATTTCACATAAAAGCTTCTGCTGCAGAGATTCCCTTTCTGCCATTACGACATTTGGGATACAGCATCCCGCTTACTAAAAAGAGATCCGCGTCGCCCTTGTTGTTCTCTTGTTGGGCGGCGCGGATTTTACAATTAGTCTTCTAATGGACGAGAAATCGGCGGAATAGGTTCATACAACTCACTACGAATTTCTCTATATTCATCCATTGCTGATTCAGAAAGCTCCACAATGGCTTTTATATTGGATACTGCCTGATTATACTGATAAGAATATGCCGCACAATATGGCGCAAAAGCGTTATCATGTAGGACAGAAAGTGTCTTGTGTATACAATCTAAAAGTATACAACAAGAATCTCTGACAGATTGGATATTGCTCAGTCTAATATCGATTGCGTTTTGCAATTGTTTGCTTGTTGCCATATAAAGTTCCTCCTAATAATTATGTTTGTCTGGTAAAGGACCAACCTTCTTTGCTGTGCTGCTAGACTATTTTCCAATGAAGTGATCTTCCTAATTTTTAATTCTCTTTCCGACTTGCTTCGTCACATACTCAGTCATCGTCTTCCCAAATTCGTTTCCAATATGATTCTCGAGGGAGAATCATAGGTTCAGGTCTTAATGTCAATAGTTCTTCCAGCAGCTTTCTGGTGCTACTTTCTGCATCAGATAATGAAGTTTGCCCCTGACTGTAGGCAAGACAAAAATCAATAAAATCTTTTACTTGGGAAGCGTTATACCTTAAACCAATTTCTTTTGCAAGCCGTACCCGTGTATCATAGATATGTTTGTTTGAAACCAATCCACCGTAATGAAGATCACGAAATACATCTTCATATAAGCGCATAACATGAACCAAAGCCCAGGCAAGACAATTACAACTATTGCCATATAAACGATGGTATCGTGCTGTAGCTGCAACAAAGTGCTCCGCTTCTTTTTGGCGGAG
The DNA here is from genome assembly GCA_045576415.1 of Faecousia sp. Classification (GTDB taxonomy): domain Bacteria; phylum Bacillota; class Clostridia; order Oscillospirales; family Oscillospiraceae; genus Faecousia. The sequence goes on from JAZNGJ010000084.1 coordinate 3,556, forward strand.
TTCTGCCATCTTCGCCTCGCAGATTTGCTGATAATCCAAATATATCCCCTCCGTTATAACTTTAATATAATTTTTATCGACTCCTCAATATGTTCACAGCAATAGAACTCGCTGGTATCTCCTCTTGCCCGCCAGTTTTCGAACTACTCGCGTTTCTCCATTACATTAAAGTATTGTACTTATCAGAGATAATTGACAAAACGCCATTCTGTCTCCAATAGCTATTAAACGGCATCATGAGCCTCCTCGCACGTTTTCCAAGTAATAGAAAGCCCAAATACCTTGATAAGAACTATGGTCAGGAGCAAAGCAATTGTCACAATTACACAGCATGCGGCTGCATGCATAGTAAGGTTACTTAATTCAAAAATCGGAATCTTATAGATTCTCGGGTATATCGCAAAATATCCAGTTGAACTCAGTACTGTTGTCATAAAGACTACTGTGCAAATCTCTTTCAACCAGTATTTTATTCTTTGCATCTTCATAAGTAGCTCCTTTATTATGATTCCTGCCCATCATTTTGGAAAGTTACGATACCTCGCACAAACAACTGTTTTTTCATCATAACAAAATACCTATCTATGAACTACATAAAAAGTGGTATTGATTAGTTGAGGTATACGCTTAATATACCAAATCTCACATACGATCACCATCAACCACTGGTTAACAAATCTATTTTGTGCGAATTGGGGTAAAAAAGTAGGGGTTGAATGGATTCCATTCAACCCCTACTTTTACTTTTTTATTTTAGCATATCATACAATTCAATGATAAGTCCTGTAACATCAGAGGTGTACTTTAAGGCATCTACCTTGCCTATGACCTGCTGATAACAATCGTCTGCCTGCTCGCGTTCAATGACATCCGTATGCGCCGCTTTGATTCGATATGCATTGTTAATAAACTCACACTTATTAACGAAGCAGTTTGGATCATATGCATTATAGAATGCACCAATTGGATCCGCAGAATACTTATCTATAACAATGGAGCTTAGATACTCAATAAGTCGGGTTCGCAGCAGGTTTTCTTTCTCAACATTTCTGAACTTTTCTGGCTTTCCCAGAATATAAGGAAGCTTTCCTAGGGTGAAATAGTTACCCTTTGCCAGTGTTGCATTGCCCTTTTTCTTTTGGAACTCATATTGAGAACAAGAGAGCAAGATCTCTGGCCAATCTCTGAAAACCTGCACAGATTTTTCAGTAGTTGGTGTGCCATACCGCTTTTCAAGAAACGCTTGGAAGCCGGAATAGAAGATATGCTTCAGTTCCATCTCCAAAGCCGAAGTGGCGGAAATACACACACCACTAAAGTCAAATCCTGGCTTTGTAATGCGAGCACAGCTTTTCCATAGAACTCCGGCGGAAATCAAAGATGCTTTGGATGCAGGAAGCAACAAATCCCATGGTTTTCCAAACAGCAATTTCAGTTGTTCAGTTTCCTGTTCTACAAGTGCATCCGGTGATGCCATTGTTTGATTTATGTATGTTGATGTACTCTCAATAAAATCAGCGACTGCTGCATCATCATCCTCCGGGCGATCTTGTACCTTTTTCTTGGCCTCAGCAATAACAGTGCTCAATTCATTTTCAACATAATTAAGCAACTGATCAAGCTTTTGCTCCATTCGTACTGTCCGGCTTTGAATATCTGTCAGAACAGAAAGAACCTGCGCATTAGATGCTGCTTCGTCTTCCGGGAGGAATCCGCGTTTGACAATGTCAATACACTTTTGGTTCCCCAGTTCAGCGCCCTTTTGGTAATAGGCCCAGGCTTTTTTGCGGTCAGGCTCTACACCCAGACCGTGCTCATAGATATCACCTAAGTGGTAGAATGCACTTTTAGATTCCAATTCAGCAGCCTTTTCAAAGAGTATCAGTGCCCGTGCATAATCGGACTTTTCGCATCCGCGTCCCTTTTTGTACATCCATGCCAGATTGTTACATGCCGTGCCGTTTTCGTAAGTTTCTACCGTCTTTTTTAGTAGAGAAAGTGCTTTGGCATCACTTTCTGGACCAGCTACGCAGCCTTTTCCGTCCAGATAATAATTCGCTAACTTTACTGCAGTGTCATCATCAATATCGGAAAGTTTTTCATACCACATGATAGCCATTGCAGGATTTGCTTCTATGTAGTCGTTGCCATATAGATACACTTCGGCAAGTTCCTTTACTGCTGAGAGAACGCCGCTATTCGCAGCCAACTCATAAAAATAAAGAATATCTTCGGTAACAACCATAATATCGGGATCATCTGCCAAGAACCATCCCATGAAGTATTCTGCCAAGCCAATTGTATCCACAGAGTTCGTGAAAAAGTTTCGGCACTCGATTTCACTTTGATAGTCACCTATTGGTGCCATACCGATGCGAGCCTTTGCAGCATCATTATCCGCTTTGGCTGCACGAAGATAATACGAGAACGCCAAGTCAGTATCTTTGTCTGCAAACATACCCTTTTCGTATACATAAGCAGCAAGGAACAACGCACCGGGTAGTTCTGTATCTACAGCACATTTTATCTGCTCATGATACTTGTCTATTACCAAATTTTGCTCCGCCGCCGGAATCATGCAAAGCAGTTTCATTAAGTAATACACAAGCTCAGCTTTCGCTGCAACATGCCCTTGGCGGGCGGCTTCTTCTAAATAAGAAATGCCATCTTGCAAAGATTCAACATCATTATAACTTTCATCAAGCCAAATATGTGCTAATTCGTATAAGGACTCAGCATCTCCGATTTGTTCAAACATTTCAGCAGCTTTTATAGCATCTTTAGGAAAATCTCCGTAACCATGATAATAGCATTTAGCAATTTCAAAGTCGGATAATAAGATATCACCAACATCTTGGCTGTTTATTTGAAATACAAAATAATTACACCCATGTTTAATTTGGATTTTAGCTCTGTATTCTCCATCTTCAAAGTATACTTTTCTCGGGACTTGTTGATAAGTTTCTGTATCAATTATTACACTAGTCGAATCAGGATTTATACTGTATTCACTTATATTTGATACACCGTTCAGAAAAGCATCTTTTTCCGTGTCTGATAATTCTTCAAAACAAAAATCGCTTTCTTCCCGTAGTTTTGTTCCTTCAATCGGGGTGAATTCAAAAAATGTTGGTTTTGTACTAACTATAAATTCATCTCCAATTAACATACCTGAACTTATCAGCACATAATTCGCTGCTTTGTTGAATTGCAGTAGGACTACTGAATTTCCTTTTATTTGCGGATTATCAATGAAGTATGTTACATACTTCCTTCCATCTGGCCTAATGGTTTCTACAGATTCAGTTTTCGTTAAATAAAAATATCTGGTCTTAGTTTCATACGAACACGATTTAAAAATTTCATAGAGTATTGTAACGGTGTTATTTTCAATAGGCAATGAAAAATGCTTTCCGTCTGCTGTAGCTAGAGAATGACTATAGGAACGAAATTCGATATTGGGGTTAGAATTGCCTAGATCACTAGTCATACTTGCATCAGATCCCTTTTTTAACCACGAAACATACTGCGCTACAGCTTTACAAGCTTTCCGTTCTTTGAGTTTCCGTGCTATCGGAGAAAGACAAGTATTTTCACCAGATGTCGCTTCGCCATTAACATTGAATACGCCACTTAAATAATCATCAAATCGTTTTTGTTCGCTCATGGTATGATCCCCCATAGTTCGTATGCAAAGGATTATTGACACGAAAGCTATCCCAAATCTGTACTTGGGCATAGATCTCATATCTATTACATCTAGTATAACAAATTCTGCATAAATCTACAACCGCTTGAAAAACTCAATTATGGTGTAGATCATTAATATTCTCCGGATTTTATAATCACACTCAAAACATCTTCAAATGCTTGTTGGAGACTGTCATTGATAATGAGATAATCATATACTCCTGTGCAAGCAAGTTCACGCTCCGCTCGGAGTAAGCGTTGCTGCAATTCAGATTCCGTCATGCCATCGTTACGAGCTCGCAGCCGTCTTTCGAGTTCCTCCATGGACGGAGGAGCAACAAAGATAAGAATTGCATCCGGAAAATGCTCCCGAAGCTTCAGCGCCCCTGTCACATCGAGATCAAGGATGATATCGTCAGATGTATTTTCGATTTCGCTCCAAAGAGTTCCATATCGATGTTCAAGTTCCACATACTCAAGGAGTTCATTATGGTTAATCATTCGCTGAAACTCTTCTGGAGTTAAAAAATAATAGTTGATACCATTTTCTTCATCGGGTCTGGGGAGTCTGTCTGTAGCTGATACCGAAAACTTAATCGGCATCAGCTCCTTCTTCAACATCCGAACGATAGTCGTTTTTCCAGAGCCGCTGGGCCCGCTAATTACAAAACGCATAGGGTAAATCCTTTCTGATTTTTGGAGTATTCAATACCCCCAAGATCGCAACATATCCATTAAAGATTGATCCGTAAACTCCCATCCTTCCGCCACCGCAGTTTCACGATCTTTTTCAATTAGTTTTTTGCGTTCTTCCGGCGAGCAGAGGAAATCGCGATATACAAGAGAGAGCAGAACTCTTGTATCTCTAAGTAGATCCATATCGTTTAGCTTCTTAGAAAAATCAACATTGCTCCGCCAAGTGCTGTCCATATTTTCACGTAAGAATTTCATAAACCGCAGTGGAATCATCATTTGTATAGAGTTTGGTGTATATAGAAGTATTTGATATACTTCTGAAAATGCGTGTTCCAAATCTGTTCGCTTAGTTTCCCTAGTTGTATTCTCAATCCGCAAATCAGTTGTATCCATATATTTCTCCAAATCCTTCCCCAGTATCACATTGCTTGCAAAGATGTAAATGGGGTACATTTAGTTGTTTGTACTTCGTTACTTGTTTTTACGCAATGCAGCGCGAATGGCAGCTCGATTCGTGTGAATCAAAAAATCGAGTTCTGCATCATCAATCGGAACACTCAAAGCGCTGCACATAAGCCGGTAAACCCAAATGTTTGGCTCTTTCGTTGGATTGTCCCAGATAAGAGATATCTCTTCCCTACAACGATCCCAGAAGCGCAGGATGCTTGCAGCCACAGCAGCACTTCTCCGGACCCCTCCATCGCATACACACCAATAATGCTGTGTATCACCGTTTTCTTTGATAGCTTTGGCAAATCTATCGGCGGCCTCAACAGAGAACACACGTCCGAGACAATCAAAATCAATGTCATCGTAACATTCGAACGAAAACGGAATGGGTACAACAATATCCAGGTCGTAGCTTGACGAAATCAAGGCATAACTTTCGCTTAACGGAATCTCATTGTTGCGCAATTTCCACTGAAATTCTTTCAGGGAGCAGATATGAATATGCTTCATGATTTCTCCTTCCAAGGAAGCACGGACCGACCATTAATTGGTCCTTGCCTAATAATGATTCTTTACGGTTCGAGTTTTGTATTTCCGTTCCGCAGAAATTCTTGGTCCTCTAAGGACAGATTCCTCGTACATCCGATGCAATACTGATCATGCTTTCTCCGCAAAACGACTTCTTCATGTGCGAGAACTTCATCAAGCATTATAATGATAGCATCGATGTTCTTTCTGACACCTTCAAACAAATTGTGTATCTCAGCCACTTTCTTTCGCATCTCCTCTGTGCAAAGAAAATGCTCTATGTCCTTATCTATGATGTGATCAGGCATAAAATAGACCTCCATTTTTCGTATTGTGGAACCATACTATCAAGAGACATCGGCTCCAGCCTATTGGCTTTCCGTATTTACCATCATAGTGAATAGCCTTGGTTCTACGAATTTTTCGCGTGAACCCTACTGGTACACCACGACTATTGTAATGATTCGGTTCGCCAAAGCCATTTCGAACCGTCTTGCCAATATACCTGTTGTTCTGATAGTGGAGTGCAATTCCCGCATAAAACCTACTTCTACCTACCACTTGCAACCGCCTAAATTGAATTGCACCAACACGGGGAAGGATTAAGGACCATAGCATTGGCTTAACCTCCTTCTATGACTTTCTCCTTTTTATCGCGAAATAGGAGGAAGATATATTAACAAAGTTCAAAAACTAAAGCACAGCAGAATGAAATCTAGTACCTTGTTATGACATCAGGGTTCCCGTTCTTTGCTGCGATTTCCTTATAGTAGGCACTCTGGGTTTTATCGTGATACCGTTCCTCATAGATATCTGCCAAAAGCATTGCCGCAAGACCAGCCTGCTGTTTATGACTGCTTTGTACAACCATTTCCAGGAAATACATTGCCCACTTCATCGTCGCTAAATCATGCCCAAGTTCAACAAACTCAGTTCCTACGATATAGCATGCAGGGATATCAAGTTCAGCCTCAGCAATCTCCATTTTTGCAATTCTTTTCAAAAGTTGAGTTTGAAGATTAGGGTCTACACTTTTTCCGTAACGATTTGCACGCATATAGTAGCCGAGAGAACGGATTGCGTTTGTATGCTTGTAAAAATCTGCGAGCATCATACATGCACGACCAAGCTGAGTTTCATCATTGCTATTTCCTTCAACATAGATTAGCATTCTTTCCGCTTTTTTCAGCCGATCCTGCTTGCTCATATCACCACGGTGCGGTGTGCTCAGCAAGAAACGAGCATAGCCGAGCATTCCATCAAAACCGGAAGACGCTCTCTCGTATAAAAGTTTTGCAACATCATATTCGCTATTCTCCTCGTAAGCGTGTGCAAGAAAAAGGAGATCATTGATGCTGCTTCCTGTTATTGGGTTAGGGGTCATCACCGAAGTAGCCTTACTCTTATCCATAACGAATTACCTCTAAAATTTTAGTTTTTGTACATACTAAGTATATCAGACCACATTTGCTCAGAGAATCAACCACCAGTTAACAAAGACAATTTCAAATAAACAAAATGCAAAACTGAACAAATCAGCTTTGCATTTTGTTAAGAACCTCAGTTCAATATGTTAATCATCAAATCCATTGAAAATGGAGTCGGCAAGGCCGTACGAAATGGCCTCCGCTGCATCTAAGTAAAAATCTCTGTCACAATCAACAGCAATTTGCTGGATGCTTGCACCGGTGTTCTCTGCCAAGACGGCATAAAGTCTGTTGTTTGTCTTTTGAATATGGTTTGCTGTTCGAATAATGTCTACTGTTTGACCGGACACACCACCAAGTGCTTGATGAATCATCATCTGTCCATTTTTACCAATTCCTCGCTTTCCTCTAGTTCCGGAGGATGCCAGCACAGCGGCCATGGAAGCTGCACAGCCCATTACAACAGTTCTGATATCACATCCGCATGCTTTCATAGTGTCAAGGATGGCCAAACCCGCAGTCACCGACCCTCCGGGGCTCATGATCCACAGAGTAATGTCCTCATCACTCTGTGCGGCTAACTGGTTAATTTGACAACAAATATCCGCCGCCACAGCGTCAGTGATCTCAGTAGTCAAGTAAATTCTTCGTCTGCCAAACTCGTCAGAGATGGGATCTGATGTAGCATATCCAGATGCAGTTGTGGTTCTTGTCATAGGTATCATAGGCATTTCTCCTTACCTTAATCGTCATCGTCGAGTGGACCAAAAAGTAGGTCGAATTTTTTGATCACCTCTTCTTCGAGCGTAGTATTTGATGCGTTGCCTGTGTTCGACGGTTGTGTTAGATTCTGTTTATTCCGTTTTTCTTTGGACACAGATTTTCTCTTGGGCTTTTCAGCAAACGGTGCCCGCGTTTTTTCTTCAATTACATCGGATACAAATTGAGAAACAGTATATACCTGCACAGCAGGCGGCTTTTTGCTATATTTCAACATAGGCTCATCGCCCATATCGTAAGCCTCGATACAAGGTAGCTTAGTGCAATATCTTACATTTTCTTGCAAATTGAGGTAGATTGCTTCCTTCTGACTCCATGTCTTTTCCAGTGTCATGAGTTCAGCACGTGAACACAAAGGTTTCTCAGAACCATCCGGAGTTATATTTGTCTTGCCCAATTTTGCTTCTAGTTCTGTTAGCAGCGGAAGTTCAGTAGATCCCAGATAGAGTGTTGATGCGCAATTAGACAGCAACAACTCAGGCTTTTCATATCGCTTTTCCAATAGAGACAAACTTTGGATACACAGGTAATATCTAATATTTCTGCTCCGATGTGTCGCCAAAGCTTTATCCATATTCGGCACCGGCAAACTAGCAAATTCATCCAGAATGAAGTTTTCTCGACACTGTAATTTGCCATTACGGCTATGGAATGCTTTGTCTACAAGAAAAGTCTGAAGCTGGCTGATAATCATTCCCAGAATTGGATCTGCCGTGGATGTTGTATCGTCGGTCACCAAATAAAGAGCAGTCTTTGGCTTTGTCAAATCTTCCAAGGTAAATGTGCTATGAGAAAGCATGGCAGCTAATTTGGGATTTTGGTTAAACATAGAAAGCATACTACTCGCTGTAATCAGAATACTGCGGAAAGTATTTTCTGCAGAGGAACAGCATTGTTCAAGCTGTGCTTTCGTTATGTTATCCGGCATTCTTGGGAGTAAGCGATCTTCCACTATACTAGCAGATTTGCGAACATTAAAGTTTGACCAATTCTGTATGTTTACTTGCTCAATCTTGGGATATGCATCCATCATAATTCCGCCCGTTCCATTAAGCCATAGTGCTGCACAGTCAGGCCAAAAAATGTCTTTACACTTTTGACGTTGAGGTTCTGCCAGTGCATTCACGACATCAGACAAAAGGCTTAGCCCCTTGTCAGTCTCGCCGCTTCTATATACCTCTGCTGGGTACCTCATGATGTTAAAGCAATCCTTATCCATGGTACGAAAATCGAGGCAAAACACGCGGTATTCTCTGCTTTTCAGATAGCCGGAAGTGCGCTGATATAGTTCTCCTTTAGGGTCAGTGATAATCATATTTTCGGGCATATCTTCGCCACTCTGCGCCAATGTGCGAATCAAGGGCATGAAACCACAGATGCTTTTCATCATACCACTAGTGGCGATAAATGCGGTGTGACCGTCTGCTGTATCGACATAAGCTGTTTTTCCGTCGGAAATGATAGGCATACCCCCGGCCTGAATATCCCCGGTCTGAGTTAGATCTACTTTGGTAAGACGTCTTTTAACCTCCTCCGTAGGAGTCCAGTATGTTACAGGTTTTTCGTAAACATATCCGGTATAGATTGATTCAAACTGCTTCTTTTTCGCCATAGTCATACTCCTTCCATTTCTCAACGAACCCGACAAGACGATTGTATTCCCGTTCAGTCAGCATATATTTGAGTACCGAATCTCGATTAGATAAAAAATCAATCAGCATACTCACACTAATTCGAGATCCGTAGTTCCAGCTAACATCTCTGATTAGAGTTGTAACGATATTTTCATTGCATACATCCTGCACCATAAGTTCACAGGCCAAAGCCTCTACAGCAGGATCAAGGTCAGTACTCTGATCCCTACAGAATGATTTTACAATGTTCCGAAAAGATTTCTTTTCTTCCACTTCCATAACTTGACAGGGGATACTGGCACAAAGAAAAATATTTAGCACATGTGCAACAAGGTCTCTGGCAGGTTTGTACTTTGCATTATCTACGAAGAAAATGTATTTCCAATCCTCATTCATATCAGCCAAGAAATAGAGTACCTTATCAAAATAACCCTCTTGTTCATGGGTTATATAAGCAGATAAATTCACGCATATGTAGCCTCTAAATTGATCTCGGCGACCAGCAGCCTCGGCGGCGGTTCCCTGGAGGCGCTTCAGCTCATTGAAATTGATATCAAACGGAGCTATATACCGAAGGTCGAAATTAAAGAAATCACGATTTCCTTCAAACTTCTCCGGATGCTGCTCCTTTGCTTTGGAAACGATTATTTCAACATGCGCTCTCAGATCATTTGGCTTTCCAACAAAGATGATATTTTCTCGGTAGGAATTCATATTATTGTGTTCCATATTTTCATTTCCTTCTTGTTGCCGATGGTTAAATTGTACACTAGCACAAGACTAATTCCTATTAACCAACAGTTAGCTTTCTGCTTTCATATTGCGTAATCATGTCAATATAGCCTGCCAGCATTTTGTTGATACGCTGTACAAAATCAGGGGCATGGGGGGCGTACTGTAACTCCGTAAATAGTTTGATATCGCCTTCATCTGTAATCTCAACTCCCAAAGCGGCATTTGCTTTACTGTAGATATAGCGAGTTCCAGCTTTTTCCAATGAATCGGCATCTATAAATCTCCACAGCCGTATGGTGCCGAGGTCGTTACACCATAAATCAAATGTGAGACCATTGGGGAGCGTACAGAAGTATAAATCATCACCCAAGTTCCTGTAGCGAACTCCAAAGTCAAAGAGTGTTAATTCAAGTGTGGATTTCAAGGCGTTCCTCATGTTCAGTATTCTCTGTTTATATTTGGCGGATCAAAGGTTTTTTGAATGAAAATCCACTAGGCGAATTTCTCGCCTAGTGGGACGATAATGGTTGCGAGATGTTTGATATCTGACTTAACTTATCTTTCGTAATCACAATACAATAGCTATCACACAAAGAGCAATGCCGAGCTGGATTACATAGTTCACAACACCATATTTCAAATATTGTGAGGCTCCCCAGAAAACTCTCTTTCCATTCGCTTCCTCAATACCTGCAGTATTGACTTTGCCCGACAGAATAAAACCCGCAGTTGCAGACCACATGAATAATGAGCTACCAGCGCAGATGGCAGCGGCATAGGCAACTGCGATCCAATCGGACTGGGCGCTGAGAGGACCGTTGCACAGCTGAACAATAATGGGCATCATAGCTGCTGCGGCAGGACCGGCAGAGAAGATACCTGCCACCAGGGAAGTGATCAGCATGATGGCCATCACCAGCAGCTTGGGATTTGCGATGTTGCTCTGCAGGTAAGCCGCCAGCATTGCCAGGATGCCGGTCTGGCTGATGATTTCTGCGAAGAACAGGAAGGATGCGATGGTCAGCACAGACTTCATATCAATCTTCTGCTCGACCTTGATGCCCTTAGAACCACAGATCAGCATCACTGCTGCGTAGCCCAGGACTGCAATAATTTCGGGAGGAATGATGTTTTGAGGAACGAAGCTCCATGCTAGGAACATACCCACGAAGACCACTGCCAGCAGCTTCAGCACATCAAAACGGATAGTGTTGTGCTTGTACTGACTCTTCAGATTCAGGATGGCCAGCTTGCGCAGAGCGCCATCATCACGTTCCTTCTTCACGGTCATGCCCCACACCAGAACCAGCACTGCGGAAGTCAGTGCGAACAGAGGGAATGCATGGGTCAGGTAACTCAGGAAGTCAGTGATACCGCTGGTCATAATCACGATTGCAGGAAAGTCGCCCACAGGAGAAGCTGCACCACCGGTGTTACTCAGCGCAAGAATTACAGCGAAGAACACCGCCACGTACTTTCTGTCCACTTCCAGAGTTTTCAGCAGGACAAAAACAACGGGGAGCACCATCATCACCGCGGTGATGTTATTCAGGCAGGAAGAAATCAGGAACATCAGCACGCCGAAGAGTATCAAACACAGGCGCTTGCGGCCCTTCGAGATATCCGCAATCTTCACCGCCAGGAACTGCATAATGCCGGTCTCGGCAATGCAGTTTGTGAAAAGCTCCATTACGATTAAGATAGAAAGTACGTCGAAGGAATAATTCTCCATGACGTTTCGAATAGGGATACCCATGCTCAATGCAATAATGGTACCTACGATAAACATCACTGCGATCAGCAGGCCGCCGCAGCTACAAAGATTCTTCAGGACATCATTAAGGGTACTTTTTTTCTGTTTCATCATACTTTTCCTCTCCAAATATCACTGAATTTACTGGGATTTATCTCCATCCAGTTGTCAAACCGAGTGGAGTCTTCACGGAACACATAGGGGACGAACACCTTTTTGCCCCAGAAACCGCTGTAATGCTCAGTCATCCGGTAGCACTCAGGTAGCGCCATCAACCGTTCACCGGCCATGTAACCGAAGGATGCCACCATACCATTGGCAGGTGTGAAAGATTCAGGGAAATAGGGTTCCTCCAGGAGCTGAACATAAATCCCTGCCGGGATATTGTTGTACAGACGTGCTCGGGATTCCGGATCCATATCACAGGCCACCGCCACAATCACCTGAATATCGGGTGTTGCCCTTCTGGCAAGCTCTTCGAGCACCGCAACCTCAGGGGACAGAAGCAGCAGTTTTTTCTTTCCGAATCCCATGAGATAATCGACAGCCTGGACGATATGATGGGCAAAGTCCGCCCCCGGCATCGGCATAGATTCCTCGACCTTATTTCGGACTTCCAGACTATCAAAAGCCTCAGAGATATTGCGTGCGGTTTCAAACAAGCCGATTTCACGAGAAGTCTTAATGATGTCCATGAACATCACCTACCTTTCCATTCAGATATGCCAGAATTCGCGCAACTACGGCTATTTCGTAGGGAGCGGTACCCAAGACCGCACAGAAACTGTAGCCGATTTCACCGTAGACTTGGTGAAAAAGATTGCCAGAAGTCTCGTCCAGTACGGGGCAACTCCACCGAACCCGGTTTTCCGTAGTTGCTTTAAGAGGAACTTTCTGACTAATTTCTTCAGCCATAGTCTGGGGCATATGCATAGTCTGCGCTGCCATGCTCAGAACCTGAATAGCCAGAATCTGCACTTCGGGAGGAGCTTCATAAATGATGCTCTCTGCAGAGGCAGCACTGTCCTCATCTCCGAATACAGCCAGCAACACTTGACGATCTTTCTCGTCTAAGGAGACGCGAAGCATAGCTCTGCGCTCATGGGGATGAGTTGGATGCATGGGACGAGGATGATGGACATTGGACTTATGATGGATGTGGGTCAGTTCATTACACTTCATAGAGTAATCTCCTCTCTGATTAACAGATTCATTAGTGAAAAAAGTCATGTTCTATCCTCCTTATGCTGCGTTGTCCATGATTTCGTCCTTGGACAACAAGTTATGTAGACGAATTACCTGAGTACAGCGACTAACAACACGATTATCATGGGAAATGTAAAGGATACCGGCACCGTTCTTCTTAGCGTAGGACTCCAAATTGGACAGGACAACACCCATGCTGTCGCCGTCGAGGTTTGCGGTACTTTCATCAAAGACGAAGAGTCTTGGCTTCCGAAGGAAAGCTCTGGCAAGTGTGAGTCGTTGGCGCTGACCACCAGAAAAATTCTCACCGTTTTCAGCAACATTCAGTTCCAGAACGTCACTGGTGTCACAGTTGTTTTCTGTGACCTTATCTCGAAGTGACTCCAAAATGCAAGCTTTAGTCAGCACATCGTACAACTCCGAGTCGGTTACATGACGGTTCAACCCATAGATTAGATTGTCGCGAATCGTACCACTAAAGAAAAAAGTGTTCTGGGGCATGTAGCACAGGTCCGCAGTTAGTTCACCCTGGGTGTAGTCCTCTAAGGGCTTACCAAAGAGATGGACACTACCTCGGATATAGGGGTAGAACCGATCAAGGCAGCGCACAAGTGTGGTTTTTCCGCAGCCTGACGGACCAACCAAGGCAACAATCTGATTGCCAGGAATGCATAGATGGTCATAATGAGCCAGTGCTTTGTCTTTCTTGGGATCTGTAATTAATACATCATTGAGTACAATGTCATTACTTTCAGCTTCTGTGTCATGGTGGCACACAGAAAACACCTCGTCCTCATCCTCGTTAAACACCTCGGTCAGTACCTTTGCCTTGACGAGAGAAGAAGCGGTTTCGTCCATGAACCGATAAACCTCATCAATGGGCTTGACCAACTGCTGAAACAACAGGCACACCGTAATGACCGTTCCAGTCCCCATTTTTCCGGAGCTGACCAGCACAATAGAAAGCAACAGAATCACAATCTGGAAGAAAATCTTGCAACCTTGCTTGAGTGCATCAAAGCCACCCATGCACCGATGGTGTTTCTGCTCCGTTTCACTGATTTTGGAAATAGCGGGCTGAAGGCGCTTGCGCTCATAGGCCTCGGCGTTCAAGCTTCGTACCAACTCCAGATTGGAAATCGATTGGCAGACATTTCCGTCAAGTCGATTTTTCTGGGAAATAATATTTTCGCGGATGCCATTCTGTGAACGGATCTGGAACACAGATATGATAATAGTTACCAATAAGTACAGCAGCATGATTCCTGCCATCAAACCAGGAGCATTCATGACCACTTGTAGCAATGTGCAGGCTGCCGTCAAGATGGTTGCAAAGACATCATTACAAAGAATCTTGATGAGCTGGCTCATGCCTGCGACTCCTTGGTTGAGCTGTGCGGTCTTTTCTCCGCTGTTTTGGTTGAAGTTATAACTAACAGGCATTTTCAGCATTTTCTCGATGCTGTTTTGCCTAACATTGGATTCATGGTCGGCGATCACACAGTCCAACAGGACGCGGCGAAGGACGGTAATACATTCTGCGACCAGATAGACACCACCAAAGACTGCGATAGCGAACCCTCCCTGCTGCAGGGAGGTGATCTGTCCGGCGGAAATGTCCGTGTAGATATTTGCCAACAAGACAGGCCAGGAAGATGCAAGAATAGAGCCGATCAGGGCCAAGACGAGGACACCCACGCAGCGCCATATTGTTTTCTTACTGATGATGGAAAGATATTTTTTCATCTTGAACTCCTTTCTTATGCTGCTCGACTATCGTCATACTCGTAGCTGTAGGTACGATCATCCCGATATGTCTTGACTGCCTGCTTATCCCAAGCCGCTTCCATTAGAACATAATCGACCATAGCAGGGATACGTTCCAGCGTCTTTGCCAGCTTCTTATTGTGGTATTCGCGGAAACAGTAGAACTGACTGATCGTCATGCTCAGGGCATTACTACCGTCTCTGCGTCCAGTATTATGGAAATACTGATAAAGAGAGGGGGAATAAGCGGTTTCGAAGAGATACAACTCTTCGTTTGTGCCTGCAGCCTTGTAGGAAAAACGCAGCTTGTTGGGGATGCTTACGCAAACGATACGGTCTTTCTGGGAAATGCTGGAATTCTTAATCTTACGCATAATGTTAACTCCTTCTCTGCGGTTATCGCAGCATCAATGTTAAGAACGAATAAGTACATATTGAGACGTTGTTTCGCCTCGGATTTTATGATAAAAGAATATCACGCTTTCCTCGTGTTCGAAATTAACTACCGGTTTATACATTTGCAGTTTCTGAAAGAAACCACCGAGGATTAGGGAACGCAACTGCATGAACCTTATGGCCTTATTATAGGATTTTTCCGAACATTCTCCATCAACCGCAAGTTAACAAAAAAAGACGAACATTCGCATTTGCCAATGTTCGTCCAAAAAAGAAATATATAGTTATTAAAGGGACGGGCTGGTCGCGATCATCCCCAATCTCGTGAGTTTGATACACGACCAACTCGTCGTGTGAACAACCGCATTCAAGGCACTTATCGAAGAATTGGCGCAACGCTTCAAGCTGCCCAGCTCCCATTTTTACCTTGCCGGTTTCCCACTTCCAGAGCGTTTGCACAGATATACGGAGATATCCGTGTTTCTCAAGCCTGTATACGAATTCCTCTCGTGAGAGATTCAATTCGGTACGGAATCTGGCGATGTTCACACCGGTCGCTACACTATCAAGGTCTATCTTACAAGCATAGCCTGTTGTCCCATCAACAAAGCGGTGCTTGTTTCCGTAGAACTGATTTTTGTTGTTTACTCCCATGAGCTATTCCTCCTTGATTTTACGGGATTGAATCCCTAGGTTAAAAAATAGCAACCTCACTAATCTTGGAGTCCATGGAAATATATGTATCGACCTTTTTTAATTATAATAATTAAGAAGCATGATGTCAATCAGCCATTTTACATAATGGGACGTGGTATTACTTCAGCATGCTGTAGAGTTCCATGAGCAACCCTTGAACTTCCATGTTATGTTTAAAGGCTTCGACTCTTCCTACAATTGCATCAGTACAGGCTTTTGCTGTTTTCCGATCGACAATACGGGAGTGAGCTGCAGGGTTTCGATACGCTTCTCTAATTTGTTCACACCGACTAACAAAACTATCCGCATCCCGTTCTCCAGTTCGGATGTTCACCATCTGATCAAGCGCATTTATTGCCCACCACTTTCCGGAAATTGCATCCGATTTAATTAGAATGGTTTTTAGATACTCGTTCATTTTTTCACGTATAATGGGGTTCCTGCCATAGAACAAATAAGGAAGCATTCCCAACGTGAAATGATCTCCCAAGTTTACTGTCGGCTCTCCTCCATCATCCAAAATCCTTCTAAATACATAGTGCTTGGTATCAAGTAGTTCCTCCGGCCAATAAGCATATATGTCATCTGTTTGCAAAGTCGCAGGTAATCCGTACTTCGTTTGCAAGTATTCCTGAAATCCGGTATAAAAAACCGATTTCAGTGCAGCTTCCAACCCACAGGTAGTCGTAATACATATTCCTGAATAGTCGAAATTTTGATCTTCAATTCCTGCGCAACTGGCCCAAAGCACACCTGCCGAAATAAGTGATGTCTGTGTGGATGGAAGTAATTTTTCCCATGTTGGACCAAATGCAATTTTTAGACGCCTTGTTTCATCTTCGATCAACCGAGTTGCACTACTAACTTGCTGTTGAATGTAAGTGTTCGTCTTGGAAATCGAGGCAGCAATTGCATCTTCATCACATGATTCTGCAATGGAGTCAAAACGTTCCTTTTCCTTTTTTAACCAAGCTTGAAGATCTCCCTTAACAAAACGAAGTGCTTTCTTCATTTGCACAACCATTTCGACGCATTCATCATAATGCTCTTTTGCGCAATTGGGTTCTTCAATAATTCGCACAATGGTTTCAGCTGTTTTTTCGGGAGTTTCGTTAACCACTATGGCATCCGCTTTTAGTGCAGTGTATGCTTCCGCTTCGTAAACATTTAGCCGACCTTGAACACGGTCTATATCATTATTCTCTCGCGATACTAGTAGCCGAACCATCGCATCCGTATCGGACGGAATAATATAAATGGAGATTAAATCGGGGTATTGTTTCTTTATTGTGCTTATTGCTATACCCAGTGGGTATTCCAAAATTACGCACTTGCCGTCGGCGAGCATTTAATCAATAGTATCTTTGCGAATTCCATAATAATTACCCATGTGCTGATCCCAAAACACATAGCATTCATTCTTGATTCCATCTTCAAAATTCTCTAGCGATACAAAACAATACCCTTCCCCAGACACTTCTCCGGGTCTCTTCGCTCGGGTAGTCTCTTGTGTTGGCTCAGCGAAATCTGAATAATTGCGTTGCAATGCAGCAACAACCGTACTGCGACCAGCGCCAGAGGGGCCAGTAATTGTTACTATTTTGCCGTTTGCTTTTTTGCTCATTGCCCCAATATCTCTCCTTTGCTAAAACTACAAAATAAAGCCTAACTTTTGTTTAATAAATTAAGTATATCACAATGAAAATACTCTTGTCCATTCTAAGTTTCAAGCGCACTAATCTAAGCTTAGCATAGAAAATGGGATCGCATTTTCTATCTGCGGTCCCATTAATTTTTTCAGTTGTTCATTATACCCGCAATTAGATAGCCCCCATATTGCAGACCGTCAATAAATGCTTTTTGCTCATAAGCGGTACAGAGGCGGCAGCAGAGGTTGAAGACGGCGTTGTTATCTTCTAGAGGGAGTGAGCAAAGGAAGTCTTCCAATTCCTTAAATCCATCACTGATCTCCGGCGGGTCACTTTCGTGTGACTCGGCATAGGCTTGGTATAGCTGATCCAGGACAGTTTCACAGTCGCTATCACCGGGATCAAAAGGGTGGGTATCTATGTATGATTTCAGCCGCTCTACGATCTTATCCATGACGGCACCTCCTTGCCTTTTGCATTTTGATTAGTAGTTCGTCTATGGCATCTGGATATCTGCCTTGCTGGATCAACTTGTTACGAAAGTGGATTAACCCGTGAAGTAGCTGCCGGTATTCCACCGAGTTGAAAACTAAGATTCGTTTTGGCTGTTTCATGCGTAAATCAACTCCTTGCACACGACTTTGGAAGCACGGTTGCAAATGTTATTCATCCGCTGCACCCATTCCAGTTGGTTGTTTGCCTTCAGTTCTTCGGTGACGCCCTCCTGCGCTTTCATTTGCACGGTCAGGAGCTCGAACATTTCCTCTGCGGATTTATCAATGTCCTCAAGGTGATTTTTTAATGTATCTCCCATCAGCATAGTGGTGTACAGCACTCTTTTACTGGTACGAAGATACTGCAATCTCCGCTGACCCCAAATGCCGATCTGCGGACTTTCCGGCACTTCAATGTCGGGAAGTAGATAATCTCCCACTTGCCGGTAAGTACCACCCAGCTTTTCGAAAGTTGTTTGCATGCGCTTTTCCTCCTTGTGTTTATTTCTGACTTCATTTTAGGAAGAAAGCGCTGTTTCTTCAAATGTGTGGATAAAACAAATAATGCCCAGAGGACGGTGAAATCCTCTGGGCAGCAGCATCAATATGTAATGTCTTTGATGTAAACAAAAAATCCGAACGCACTTCCTATCGTGAAGTAGTTCGGATTTTTCATGTATGGTGGAGACTACGGGACTCGAACCTGTGACCTCATGCGTGTGAAGCATGCGCTCTAACCAGCTGAGCTAAGCCTCCGTGTGGAACAGCTAAAATTATACCATAAAAATCAGGATTGTCAACCCTAAAATCTTGCCTCTTGCGAAAAACGGAAAATCTGTTACCATATAGAAAAGGGGTGATCCAATGCGGTATTCCAATATGGTGCCGGGCGTTTTTCTGGAGCGGCCAAACCGGTTTATTGCCTATGTTGAAATAGACGGGAAAACAGAAGTCTGCCATGTCAAAAACACCGGCCGGTGCAGGGAACTTCTGCTTCCGGGTACGCAGGTCTGGTGCCAGAAGTCTGATAACCCGGGCAGAAAAACAAAATACGATCTGATCACTGTCCGCAAGGGCGATAGGCTCATCAACATGGACTCCCAAGCGCCCAATGCTGCAGCCAGGGAGTGGCTGCTTACCGGCGGACTGGGAGAGATTTCCGAGCTGCGTGCGGAAACTGTCCATGGGGATTCCCGCTTTGACTTTTCTTTCGAACTGGAAGGAAAACGCTGTTTTCTGGAAGTGAAGGGCGTGACACTGGAAAACGACGGAGTTTGTGCCTTTCCTGATGCGCCCACAGAGCGGGGAGTCAAGCATCTGAAAGGGCTGGCAAGAGCAGCTGCCGAAGGATACGGCGCATACGTGCTGTTTGTGATCCAGATGCCGGACGTCAAATATCTGCGTCCCAATGATGACACAGACCCTGCCTTTGGCGAAGCCCTGCGGGAAGCGGCAAAGAATGGGGTACAGATCTTTGCCGTGGATTGCGCGGTTACGGAGGATGTCATGGAGCTCCGCCTGCCGGTACTGGTCAAATTATAAAAGCACAGCTGCATTGCAGCTGTGCTCAGACTGTCGAAAAAGTTCAGCGAAAGCTGGGCTTTTTCAGTTTTGCATGGTATAATAGTTCCGGGTGATGCAAGATGCTGGAACGCGGAAAAATGGAACGAGGAATATTTGAAATCGTGGACACCGAAAGTCTGGTGCCTGCGGAGCATTTGCTGCGCAAAATTGATGCAGCGGTGGATTTTACTAAAATCTACGGTATGGTGGAGCCGTTGTACTGTGCTGACAACGGCCGTCCCAGTGTGGACCCGGTAGTGCTGTTCAAAATGGTCCTCATTCAGCATCTATATGGACTGGGTTCTCTTCGCCGTACTGCGGAAGAAGTACGAGCGAATATCTATTACCGCTGGTTCCTCGGCTATCGTTTACAGGAAGAAACACCCCATTTCTCCACCGTCAGCTATAACTTCCGTCACCGGTTCACTTCTGAAACTGTCGACCAGATCTTCAACTGGATCCTCATGGAGATGGTGGAAGCCGGTTATGTGGCTCCCGGTGTGGTATTTGTAGATGGTACCCATATCAAGGCAAATGCCAACACGAAGAAAGTTGTACAAAAGGAAGTTCCCGTTGCCGCCAAACGGTACGCAGAAGAACTCATGGAAGAAGTCAACGCAGACCGGGAAGCCCATGGAAAAAAGCCCTTTGAGGACGATTCTGACGACGATAACAGTAATGAGCCGCCCATCCCGCCGAAAAAGAAGCGGGATAATACCTCTAAGAAGAAGCTGAAAAAGCGCAAGAAGGAAGCGAAGAAGAAAACCGTTACTGTCAGCACTACCGACCCCGAATGCGGTCTGTTCGTAAAGGGAGACCACAAGAGACAACTGGCCTATGAAGCCCATACAGCCTGCGATGTTCATGGTGTTGTACTGGCAGTGGAAGTCACCCCTGGTAATGTACATGACAGTGTAGCTTTTGATGATGTTTACGACAAAGTAGTGGAACAGTTTCCACAGGTTCATGCATTCGTAGCGGACAGCGCTTACAAGACTCCTCATATCTGTAAGAAGGTATTTGGCGACGGCAGAGTTTTATCCACAGCTTACAAGCGCCCCCAGACCATGAAGGGTGGGTACGAATGGTGGAAGTATGTGTATGACGAGTATTTCGACTGCCTCATCTGTCCGGAGTACCAGGTGCTGAAGTACAGCACCACCAACAGGGATGGATACCGGGAATATAAAAGTGATCCAAAGATCTGTTGCAACTGTCCCACCCGTCATCTTTGTACCCATAGCAAGGACTTTGTTAAGACGGTCACCAGGCATATCTGGAAAGAGTACGAAGAACTGGCTGCCGCAGCCCGGTACACGCCGATCTACCAGAGGATGTACAAGGCCAGAAAAGAAACGATAGAGCGTGTCTTTGCGGATGCCAAGGAGCAGCACGGAATGCGCTATACCAGATACACAGGCTTGGCTCAGGTTGCAAACTGGGTGAAGCTTAAATTTGCTGACATGAATCTGAAAAAGCTTGCGAAATGGAGCTGGAGGGATGCTTGCTCCAACCATACTTTCAGCATAATCGCTTTCTTTTTTCCGCAATATGCAATGAACCCCTGTCTTGCTTGATGCAAAACAGGGGTTTTTCTACGGTCTGAGCACAGCTGCATTGCAGCTGTGCTTTTTGCTTTAGGTGAGTCTTCTGCCGCATTTGGGGCAAAATGCAAAATCTTCGGATAGTTCCTTGCCACAGTAGGGGCATAATTTGCCGTTTTCTGATCGTTGTGGGGCAGTCCAAGGTTCCTGAGTCTGTGTGGTCTGCTCCCATGGATCCCGGGGCTTTTGTTTGGATTTCTGAAGCATTACGACAAGCCGGAAAATAACAAAGCCCAGCATAGGCAGCCCAAAGATCAGCATGAACCATGCGCCCATACCGATGGCGATGGCGCACCAGATGACGATAAAAACGATGGCGTAGATACTGCCGGCGATGCCTATTGCCTTGCCGGCTTTGCGTTCCCGGTCACGATCCCATTCCATGTTATACCTCCAAGAAGCCAGCCAGGACCTTCAGCGTGTTGTAAACGCCGTCCATATGGCTGCGCTCGTAGCCGTGGCTGGCGTAAACGCCTGCACCGATGAGACCGTGCCGGATGTCAACGCCGCTGCGAAGCGTCGCTTCCACATCGCTGCCATAATAAGGATACACATCCACGGCATAATCCGCACCCGTTTTCTTGGCGGCTTCGATCAGCTTACCCACGACCTCGTAGCTGTAGGGGCCGCCGGAATCCTTGGCGCAGATGGAAACCTGCTTTTCGGTGCACTGCAGGCCATCGCCCACGCAGCCCATATCCACGGAAATGGCTTCCGTAATACCGGCAGGTACGGAAGCGGAGCCACCGTGACCCACTTCTTCATATACGGTCACATGGACCCAAGTGCGGCGTTTCAGTGTGATGGCATTGTCACTTAAATACTTGGCAAAGCCCAGCAGGATGCCCACGCTCAGCTTATCGTCCAGAAAACGGCTCTTGAGATAGCCGGATGCCGTGCGGCGGGTACGGGGCTCGAAGCAGACGATGTCACCCACCTGGATACCCAGCTTACGGCTGTCGTCAGCGGATCTTACATCCTCATCCAGCACCACTTCCATGGCATTCCAGTCCCGCTTGGCAGAGGAGTAGTCTGCGTTGACATGGACGGATGCGTTGCACAGCTGCAGCGTGCCGTCAATCACTTTACCGCTGCGGGTGTAGACCCATACATTTTCCGCTTCGCCGTTATTGGGGTTCATGCCGCCCAGAGGTGTCAGACGCAGCCGGCCGTTGCCCTTGATCTGGGCCACCATGCCGCCAAGGGTATCGGCGTGGGCTTCCAACAGCAGACCGTCATTTTCGTTTTCGCCGCCCAGATCCGCAAGAACGCCGCCCTTGGCGGTGATGCGTGCGGAAAAGCCCAGCTTTTCAAAAGCTTCTTTGACCCAAGCGGCGGCCTTTTCGGTATAGCCGGAAGGGGAGTCGATGGAAAGCAGGGTCTCCGTTTTCTCCCATGCGTATTCTGCGTACATTCTTTCAATCATTGTATTGTCCTCCTAAAATCAGATAATGCCAGACACCGGCAGCTTCGCGCATAAAGTAGTTGAGCTTGATAGAAAACCAACTGGTGGCAGCGGGGATCCCGATGGCCTCTACGCCGCACTCTTTTGCGAACAGCCCCGCGCGGAACAGGTGGTATTCGCTGGAAACCAGCCCGATGCTTAGGGGGCGGTTTCCGGTTTTTTCTTCGATCAGATCCAATGTAAAATGGAGGTTTTCCCAAGTGGAAGTAGCCTTGTCTTCCAGCCACAGCCGGCTGGGATCGATACCCCGGGCGGTAAGCCCCTCAAACATGCATTGGGCCTCGGAGATCCCTTCGTCCGCACCCTGACCGCCGGAAAGAATGGCGACGGTATCCGGATGGGCTTTCAGATAGTCTGCCGCAGCCCGGATCCGGTCGGAAAGGGATAGGGAAGGGGATGTGCCGTTGACTTTAGCGCCCAGCACCACGATATATTTGCAGTCGGCATCCGGATGACCGAAGCTGGCGTGGATAATGACGGCTTCCGTCAGGGCGAAGACCAGAATGCCGATGCAGAGCACAGCTGTCAATACGATACGCAGTACCTTCGCTGTTTTCGGAAACCGCTTTTTCAGCAGGCCCAGAAGGTAATAGCAGATAATCACACCCGCAAGGCACAGACACACCAGGCCAAGAAAGCTGTGCCCGTGGACAGCGGTATAAAAGAACAGACTGAGCAGCAGGAAAAACACCGGAATCAGCCATTTTAGAATGTGGAAAGAAAGATGTTTCATGAAACCTCCGTAAAGCGATAAATGATCGTTTAGCTTAGTAAGCGATGCACTAAAAAAGAAGCAAGTCATTGCCACGGGCAGCTATGCTGCCCGTGGCAATCTCCCGGTACCATCTATAGAAATGCTAAGCAGGATCGGAGATTGTATCAGGAGATTCCCACGGCCCCTTTTGGGCCTCGGAATGACACGGTAGTTGGAAGATGGTCGCACCGGTTGTTCTGCTCCGCTAAACGATCATTTACAATGCTAAGAGAAGTATATCATACAGATTCAGAGAAAACAAGCCGCCCGGGATGGGCGGCTTGCAATGTTTACAGAAGCTTAAACTTCCTTGCTCTTGGTGGCGATCTCCATCAGGCACTTGGCGATGAATTCGTCAGGAGTCATGGCACCCAGATCCTCACCCTTGCGGGTACGGACGGAAACCGTGCCGTTTTCCATATCCCGGTCGCCGATGACCAGCATATAGGGGATCTTCTGCATCTGAGCTTCCCGGATCTTGTAGCCCAGCTTCTCACTGCGGCAGTCGGTCTCAGCGTGAATATTCACGGCATTCAGCTTGGCAGCCAATTCCTTGCCGTATTCATGGGCCCGGTCAGTGATGGGCAGAACCTTGACCTGAGTGGGCATCATCCACAGAGGCAGCGCGCCGGCGTAACGCTCGATGAGGTAAGCCAGTGTCCGCTCGTAGCAGCCAAGGCTGGTGCGGTGGATGATATAGGGAGTCTTCTTCTGGCCGTCGGCATCGGTGTATTCCATGCCGAACTTCTGAGCCAGCAGCATGTCGATCTGGATGGTAACGATGGTGTCTTCCTTACCGAAAACGTTCTTGTACTGAATGTCCAGCTTGGGACCGTAGAAAGCAGCCGCGTCAATGCCGATGG
This sequence comes from Faecousia sp., assembly GCA_045576415.1. Classification (GTDB taxonomy): domain Bacteria; phylum Bacillota; class Clostridia; order Oscillospirales; family Oscillospiraceae; genus Faecousia. The sequence continues at coordinate 27,706 of JAZNGJ010000084.1, forward strand.
AGTATTCCACACCCAGGTTGTCCAGAATTTCACCCATAACGCGCTGGGCCTCTTCCCACTGTTCGGCAGTGCCTTCATACTTGATGCCTGCCCGGGCAGGATCCCACTGGCTAAAGCGGAAGGTGCAGTTTTCCAGCATACCTACGGTATCCAGACAGTACTTGGCAAGCTCCAGGCATCCCCGGAATTCTTCTTCCAGCTGATCGGGGCGGAGGACCAGATGGCCTTCGGAAATAGTGAACTGGCGGACACGGATCAGGCCGTGCATTTCGCCGGAGTCCTCGTTACGGAACAGGGTAGAGGTCTCGCCCAGTCGCATGGGCAGATCCCGATAAGAGCGGGCCCGGTTCAGATAGACCTGATACTGGAAGGGGCAGGTCATGGGACGCAGTGCGAAGCATTCCTTGGTTTCGTCAGTGGGGTCGCCCAGCACGAACATACCGTCCAGATAGTGATCCCAGTGACCGGAGATCTTGTAAAGATCAGACTTTGCCATGAGAGGCGTCTTGGTCAGCAGGTAACCCCGTTTCTGCTCTTCATCCTCCACCCAGCGCTGCAGGGTCTGGATGTCCCGGGCGCCCTTGGGCAGCAGGATGGGCAGACCCTGACCGATCTCTTCGACAGTGGTAAAGAATTCCAGCTCACGGCCCAGCTTGTTGTGATCCCGCTTTAGAGCCTCTTCCTGCTGCTTCAGATACTCATCCAGTTCCTCCTTACTGGGGAAACCGATACCGTAAATACGCTGCAGCATCTTGCGGTTGGAGTCGCCACGCCAGTAAGCGCCGCAGGATTTGGTCAGCTTGAAGCCGTTGTGGCGGACACGACCGGTGTGATCCAGGTGCGGACCGGCGCACAGGTCGGTAAACTCGCCCTGGGTGTAGAAGGAAATGACCGCATCCTCGGGAAGATCCTGAATCAGTTCTACTTTGTAGGGCTCATTCATA
>JAZNGJ010000085.1:0-11945 GCA_045576415.1 Faecousia sp.
GCCTGATGGCTCACGAGATGGCTACCGAGGCTGAGTTCTTCTGCTTCGGCACCAACGACCTGACCCAGATGACCTACGGCTTCTCCCGTGACGATGCCGGTAAGTTCCTGAACGCTTACTACGAGGCAAAGATCTACGAGAACGATCCCTTTGCTAAGCTGGATCAGACCGGTGTTGGTATGCTGATGGAGATGGCCGTTGCCAAGGCTAAGGCTACCGGCAACAAGCTGCACTACGGCATCTGCGGCGAGCACGGCGGCGACCCCATGTCCGTGGAGTTCTGCCACAAGATCGGCCTGGACTATGTGTCCTGCAGCCCCTTCCGTGTGCCCATCGCCCGTCTGGCTGCCGCCCAGGCTGCTATCAAAACTGGGGAGGCCTAATCTGTACTTCAAGTTTTCCATCGGATACGAGGAAGCTCAAGAGTATAGGAAAGCCAAGGGTCAGTATCTAAGACCCTCTCAGTGGGAAGATCTCACCTGCGAGGTCTTTATCTGAATAAGTTTTATCCCGGGTTACCAGAAATGGTAACCCGGGATTTTTTCGTTTTTGCGGCACATTCGACTGTTTATCCTCGGAGCGGTACAATCATGGTAGAAAACAAACAAAGGAGGATTGACCATGAATATCTCTTATATCCGCTCCGGGGACTACTTCATTCCAGATTTGAAGCTACCGGAAGAGACCCGTCCTATCGGCAGATGGGGCCGCATGCACCGGAACTATCTAAAAGAACAGGGCCCCCGAGAGAAGCAAAATTTTTGCAAGAGAATGTCGGATTGCCACAGATTATTGCTATTCTGTAAGGTACATATTCCGATTCACTGTCTAATCACAAAAAAGATATCCCCTTGTTACTTTATATCTCTCTTGTATTTTGTAGGTTCTGTTTATCCTTTAGCAGAAAACAGCTCGTGTATGCAATTTTATGAGAGCCGTAGTAATACTGTAAGCCGTTTGCCTTACAGATCTCCAGCACCACCATACCGTAGGCTTCCATCGAGGAAGTCATCTTGTCCGGAAAACGGCAGGGTTCGTCAGGGTAGGTGCATTGGGCACACTGGGTGCAGCAGCCGGCGCCGATAGCCAGGACGGGGATGCCCGCATCCCGCAGCGCTTCGTACATTTCGGAGAAATGCTCCTTATGTTCGGCTTCGATTTCCATCATGGCTTCAAAATCGTAGCTGTCTTCGATGTCACCGTAGGTCTGCACCAGAATGCCCCGGGTGCAGGCTTTCAGTCTTTCACCGCATTCTTCCAGGGTGCCGCAGCCGGGAGGGCAACTCCAGCGCTTGCCGTACTGACCGCAGAAATTGGCAGCGCACATATCCCGTACTTCCGTTTTCAGTTCGATGGTTGCGGGATTCAGGGCAGCCCAGGCGGAAAAGCCGACATCTCGCGCCATTTCACAGAGTTGTTCGTAAGTCATTCGTCTTCCTCCTCGCAAAATCCCAACGCATCAACAAAGCAATCCTGGAACTGAGGCAGACTTGCCAGTTCCAAAAATTCGGTATTCTTTGCCAATCTCTGGCTGTATACAAATTCTGCCCGATTCAGGGCACAGAGCTTGGCACCTTCGCCGGCAGCGTTGCCGATGGGTATGATCCGATTCTGGAGAATCGGGGGAATCATACCGATACGGCAGGCAGAAACGGGATTCATGTAATTGCCGAAGGCACCGGCCAGGTAAACCTTGCGGATATCCGCCACCTCCGCACCCAGTTTTTCCGCCAATAACTCAATCCCCGCCCGGATAGCTGCCTTGGCAAGCTGAACCTCTCGGATATCCTTTTGAGTCAATGTTACATTGTCACACAGTTCGTACTGCTTTCCCTCCAGCCGTCCGGATTCGTCGATGGTCTCTTGATCCAGCAACACAGCCACCAAATCCAGCAGACCGGAACCGCATAAGCCCTTTGCAGGCGCGTCGCTGATGGTATGGTATTGGATTTTTCCGTTCTCCACCCAAACATGGTCCACCGCGCCTTCTGCTCCACGCATACCGCAGGATATTTTCGCACCCTCGAAAGCAGGGCCGGCAGCAGTGGAGCAGGCGATCCTGCGATTGTTGTTGCCCAGTACCATTTCACCGTTGGTGCCGATGTCGATCAATAATGTCAGTTCTTCCTGCCGGTCGAACCGGGTTGCGACCATACAGCCCACCGTATCGCCGCCCACAAATCCAGCAATATTGGGTAGAATTCGGATACCGTTTTGCTCTATTGCTTCGGAAACACCCGGCATATAGGGAGGTGTCACCAGGGGTTTGGGGTCAATATCCAGCAGTAGGTGGTGCATAGCGGTATTGCCCACAATGGCAGATACGGTGATCTGGTCGGGAGAAATACCAACCTTTTCAGCAACCTCTTCTGTCAGCTTCCCCATAGCCTCCCGGATGCAGGAGGACAAAGCATCGTTGTTTTCGTTCAGAGCATACTGAATGCGGGAAATTACGTCAGCCCCATGCTGACTTTGGGGATTCATGGTACTACCTTGGGCCAACAGGGTGCCGCTGCAGCCGTCCAGCAGATAGGCCACTACGGTGGTGGTGCCGATATCGAAGGCCAAAACATATTCGTTTTCGCCGTCGGGCTGGGTGGTCACGGATATGCCGGTTGTCAGGATCCGTATATTCTCTTCTTCCTCGGTCTGGACGGTCATATCCCTGTCCACGAGAGTCTGGCAGGCCAGTACTTCTGCACCTTCCAGCAGTACCCGGCACTTGCCGCAGGTTCCTTTGCCGCCGCAGGGCGCATCCGGACGCAGTCCTGCCAGGATCTGTGTCTGAAGCACCGTAGTACCGGCAGGAACAGTTACGCTCCGGTCATTCGGCAAAAATGTTACGGTGTATTGCATCATAAAGAACCTCCGGCGAATGGTGGATAGGGGCCGATGTTACCATCGGCCCCTCGATCATTACATATCAATTAGCCAACCAGTTCCTTTGCCTTTTTGGCGGCGGTGGCGGCATCGGGAGTATAGGCATCCGCACCAACCTTGTCGGCAAACTCCTGGGTAATGGGAGCACCGCCTACCATTACCTTGTAGGATTTTCCGGTAGCCTTCAGCGCAGCAACGGTAGCCTCCAGAGCAGGCATCGTGGTAGTCAGCAAGGCAGAGCAAGCCACAATCACAACGCCATCTTCCTCAGCCGCAGCCACGAACTTCTCAGCAGGAACATCAACGCCCAGGTCAACAACCTCGAAGCCAGCGGATTCGATCATCATGGCAACCAGATTCTTGCCGATGTCGTGCAGGTCACCTGCGACGGTGCCGATAACGACCTTACCCAGAGCGCCGGCAGCGCCGGATGCCAGATGAGGCTTCAGAACCTCGACGCCCTTCTTCATGGCCTTGGCCGCGATCAGCATTTCGGGAACGAAAATCTCACCGTTCTTGAACTTTTCGCCCACTACATCCATAGCGTCAATCATCTTTCCCAGAATCTCACCTGCGTCAAAACCGGCATCCAGAGCTTCCTGAACAGCGGCGGGGGTCAGCTTAGCCTTACCACGGGAAACCAGATCATAAACTTTTTCGATAGCCATTTGTGTATTCTCCTTAGTTAAGTATTTTAGTTTTTAACAGGTCCGAACAAACCTTCACGATATGCGCCAATGTATTCCATGCAGTAGTCATCCAGGCCCAACAGCGCCTCGGTAGCGAAGATGACACCCATCATATCCCGGTTGGTGGGATCCAGGATGGCGGAGTCCAGGCCGGCGTTCATAGCCAGAACGGTGAAGCCCAGGTTGATCATCTTACGAACGGGCAGGTTGAAGGAAATGTTTGAAACAGCAGCAGTGATGTGAATGCTGGGATACTTTTCTCGGACAGTGGAAATCACTTCGATATTGGTTTCAATACCGTTCTCAGAGGTACAGAGCATCTCCACCAAAGGATCGATATGGATCCGACTGGGAGAAATCCCGTACTCCTTCGCTTTTGCCATGATCTTGTCGAAGACCTTCAGCCGGTCAGCGGCATTCTTGGGAATGCCGGTGTCGTCACTCAGCAGCGCGATCACCTGCCAGCCCTTGTTCTCCGCCAGAATGGGGAAAATCTTATCGATCTTGTTGCCTTCACCGGACACGGAGTTGATCAGGCCGGGGCGCTTGCAGAACTTCCAGGCCTCCGCCAGAACATCGGCAGAGGGGCTGTCCACGGCAATGGGCAGATCTGAAACCTCCTGGATGCACTCGATCATCCATTTCAGAGTTTCCACTTCCACTTCTTCAGGGACAGAAGCGCAGCAATCGATAAACGTTGCACCGGCCTCTTCCTGTGCGATGGCTCTGGCCTTGATGAAAGCTGCGTCCCGTTCAGCGATGGCCTTGGCAACTGCTGGAATGGAGCCATTAATCTTTTCGCCAATAATAATCATAGGAATTATTCCTCCTGAAGATCCCGGAAATCAACCGAACATGATCTGGATGGGGCAGCGGGCTGCTTCCAGTTCTTCCTGAGTCCAGCCATAGGTACGGGTGTTATACTCGTCGATGGCCTTGGTCAGAGAAACATAGGTGCCGGGGAAGGTAGAACCGGGGCCACCCTGAACAATGCAGGGGATGAAGTACTTGTTTCCGCAGCGCTCAATAGCGGTTTCAGCAGCCTTTGCGCAGTCAGCATCCGTCCAGCCAGGGAAGTCAACCTGCTTGTTATCGATTTCACCCATGAAGGCCATCTTGCCGCCGTACTGCTTGATCAGTTCGGGGTTGTTGTTGGACTTCAGGCAGCCCTGAAACACATCAATACCCATTTCGATCATAGTGGGCATCAGGTTTGCGCAGTAGGAGTCTGCATGGTGAATGACAAATTCACAGCCATGGGACTTATAGTAGCCATAGATTCTCTGATAGGGTTCCAGGAAGAATTCCTTAAACATTTCAGGGCTCAGGAAGGAATTCAGTTCGCTGCCCCAGTCATCATGATGGAAAACAGCATCGGGATGCAGGTTTTCACAGACACCCTTGGCCAGTTCCACTTCCCAGTCGGCCAATGCATCAATCAGTTCGTGCATCTCATCCGGATACTCATAGAAGGCCATCAGTGCTTCTTCCATGCTCATAAGATGATGGCAGCGTTCAAACAGACCGCCAACAACCAGAACTGCCTTATAAGCCTTGGTCCCATCAACTGCGTCATACATACCCTTGCAGATCGCCCACTGTTCCGGTGTGAACTCCAGAGAGGGGAACTTCACATACTCACGCCAGTTTTCAATATCCTTCAGGACGATCTTATCGGGGGTGTGAACGGGGAACTGCCCGGGAACATTAGCCGGCCAGGAATTGGTGACACCCCAGGCGTCCACAACATCGGGGCCGCCCTTCACAGCCCGGGGACCACCAAACATCATGAACGGATGCAGCAGCAGCTGTACCGCCTCGTACTGGTTGCTGATACGGTCAGGGTTTCCACCACGAACAACCTCGCGGAAATTTTCTTTTGCAGTCAGCATAAGGTTTCCTCCGTAAATATAGAAATAAATGTCCGATTCATTCTACAAATAATAATTCCAACAAAGGCGAAGAATTTGCAGAATATCCTATGTAAGACCATATCATCATGCAGTTCTTTTGTCAATTAGTCACAAACGATATGGTATTTTTTCAAAAACACTATGTACATTTTACAAATAATTTGTATTTTTTCAAAAAGGAAAAGCAGATTAATGGTAGCAGCAGGGATGCTGGATGTGATATAAGGAGAACATGGATTGTTATGCTTAGCTGCACATTCTAAAGGAGGTTGTACCATGCAAATCAAATACCCCCATCTTTGTTCTCCCATCACCATAGGAAATGTGACTTTCCGCAACAGAATGTTCGCTGCACCAGTAGGAGGTACTGATATTACCGCGGACTGCTGCGTAGGCCCCCGCACTCCAGCTTTTTATGAAATGAAAGCAAAGGGTGGCGCCGCTGCGGTGACAGCCAGTGAGCTTGTGGTACACCCCGAAACAGATGCCTCTCATATGTTCCACCTGAACTTAACAACACCCGGCAATCTGGCCAGCTGGACCTGGGTAGCCGATTCCATTATGCGTCACGGCGCTGTGCCCAGTGTAGAGCTGAGCCACTCCGGTCAGTATGCTGGTACTTATCTGGTAGATAAGAATAAAAAGCAAGGCCTGAGTCAGTACGGTCCCAGTAACTGGATCCGTCCCGATGGCATTCCCGTAAAGGCCCTGACCAAAGAGCAGATTACCAGCATCGTAAAGGCCTACGGGGAAACCGCAGCCCTTGCAAAAAGAGTTGGCTTCCAGATGGTCATGGTTCACGGCGGCCACGGCTGGCTGATCAACCAGTTTCTCTCCCCTGCCTTCAACCACCGCACCGACGAATACGGCGGCAACTTTGAAAACCGCATGCGTTTCTGCCGGGAAGTGCTCCAGTCCGTCCGGAATGCCGTTGGCCCTGGTTTCCCCATCGAGTTCCGGATGAGCGGCAGTGAACTGTTTGAAGGAGGCTATACGCTGGAAGACGGTGTCGAAATTGCCAAGGCTGTGGAAGATCTAGTCAGCCTGATCCATGTTTCTGCCGGTTCTTATCAGTTTGGATTCTTCACCACCCATCCTTCCATGTTTTCCAATCATGGCTGCAATGTTTATCTGGCCGCTGAAATCAAAAAACACGTGAAGATTCCTGTGGCTACCATTGGCGCTCTAAACGACCCCGCTCAGATGGAAGAGATCGTTGCCTCCGGCAAAGCCGATGTGGTGGAAATGACCCGGGCATTGCTGGCTGACGCAGAACTGCCCAATAAGGTGCTTGCCGGCAAGGAGGATGAGATCGTCCACTGCCTGCGCTGCTTCACCTGTATGGCGGAGCGGCCCACCACCGGAACCCGCCGCTGTACGGTCAATCCTCTGATTGGCCGTGAGTGCGAGGGGATGTCCGTTTCTGCTGCACCCAAGGCAAAGAAGGTCCTGGTGGTTGGCGGCGGTGTAGCCGGCATGAAAGCTGCCATCACCGCAGCAGAGCGCGGCCACAGTGTCATTCTGTGTGAAAAGACCGATGCCCTGGGCGGTATTCTGAAGAGTGAGCAAGCCATTCCCTTCAAGTATGAGATGTACATGCTGAGCCTGTCTTTGACCAAGCAGATGCAGACACAAGGTGTGGACATCCGTTTGAACACCCCTGTCACTCCCGAACTGGTAGCCGAGATTGCTCCCGATGCCATGATTCTGGCTGTGGGCTCCAACCCCATTGTGCCTTCTCTGCCCGGCATGGAGGGGGACAATGTGATCGTCGTCAACGATTATTATCTCAAGAAGGACCAGGTCGGTGATACGGTTGCGGTAATGGGCGGCGGTCTTGCCGGCTGCGAGTGCGCCGTACATCTTGGCATGGAGGGCAAAGCAGTTCATCTGGTGGAGATGCGAGACACTCTGGCTCCGGACTGTAATATCCGCCACCGTCCCATCCTGATGCAGCAGGTAGAAAAATACACCACCGCGCATACCGGTCTGCAGGGTCTGCAGGTCACGGAAGACGGACTGATTTGCCGTAATGCCGCAGGTGAAGAAGTACTGATCCCCGGCAAGACCGTTGTCTGCGCAGTGGGTCAGCGGGCGAACCGTGCAGTTGTGGAGCAGTTGCGTTACAGCGCTCCCTGGGTCCGGGAGATCGGTGATTGCGCCCGGGTATCCAACATTACCAACGCAATCTATCAGGGTTATCACGCAGCATTGGATATCTAAACGGAAGGAGCGGCACTTTATGGGATACATCATTCATAATCTGGATGCACAGACCTGGCTGATTGAAGAAGAGGCTCAGTGTAATGTGTACATGTATTTGCTCGCAGGCAGTGAGAAGGCACTGCTGATCGATACCGGTTACGGAACCATCCCCCTGGGTGAAATTGTCAGTTCTCTAACATCTCTTCCAGTGACTGTTCTGTGTACCCACGGTCATTTCGATCACATCGGCGGTCTCGGTTTTTTCTCTACCGCCCTGATGCACCGCGCTGACCGCGATCTTTACCTCCAGCATCGGCAGGAAGTCCGAAAAATTGCTCCTGATTGTATCGCGCCGGATGCTGTCGATGAGCTGAAGTGGTTTGAAGGCGAAATGACACTGGATTTAGGCGGACGCACGCTGGAAATTTTCCCAGTTCCCGGCCATACCAAAGGCTGCGTGGCCATTCTGGACATGGAACGCCGACAAATTTTTACCGGCGACACCTGCTGCAAGGCTGCAGTTCTGCTGAATTTCGATCATTCCGCAGATGTGGCCACCTTCCGCAATTCCATTGTCGCCATTCTGGACAAACAGCCCCGGTATGACACCACCTGGCCTTCACACCACGCAAAGCCCGTTGGTGCAGAAATCCCCCTTCAGTTTTTGGAGGCCACCAACCTGATTCTGGAGGGCAAGGCAGACATAAACGAGATTCCCCACCCCTTTGGCAAAGCCAAAATGTTTGCACACAAAGACATCTGCGTTATGTACTGAAAAAGTCCGGAGGAAATTCCTCCGGACTTTTTTATATGCGGATTCCGTTTTCATCAAAGTAGTGGAACCGTTCCCGGTCACATTGGACCCGCACCGACTGTCCGCGACGGAAGGCAAACGGCGTATCAGTGACAGCCACAAACTGTTGATCCTGATACTTTAGATGCAGTACCGTTTCACTTCCCAACTGTTCCGTATATTCCACAGTTGTTTCCGCTCCTTCACCAAGTGTCACATGTACAGGCCTCAGTCCAACATATCTGGTTCCGGCAGGGACCTCAGATCGACTGCCCAGCAGTTCCACACGCCCGGGCACCATTTCTTCCACCGGGAAAATGTTCATCTGGGGTGTTCCCAGCGCCAGAGCGCAGTCAATATCCGCCGGACGGTTATAAATCTCTGCCGGGGTTCCGTCCTGCAGAATAATACCGTCCCGCATCACCAGAATCCGCTGACCCAGCAGAATGGCTTCCTGCTGGTCGTGGGTCACATAGATGAATGTAGTACCTAGTGCGGCGTGAATCTTTTTCACCAACTGCCGCAGAGATGCCCGGAGCTGTGCATCCAGATTGCTGAAGGGTTCATCCATCAGGAAAACTTTTGGTTTACGCACCAGTGCCCGTGCAATGGCCACCCGCTGAAGCTGACCGCCGGAAAGCTGGGACGGAAGCCGGTCCATACATTCCGAGATTCCCAACAGTTCTGCCATTTCCAGTACGGTCTTGTTCAGCTGTTCTCTGGGCATATGTTGAGTCCTAAGGGTAAAGGCAATATTGTCAAACACCGACAGATGGGGATACAGGGAATAATTCTGGAATACCATCGCAACATCCCGTTCCTCCGGGGGGATACAGGTCATATTCTGACCGTCAAAATACACTTCACCCAGAGTCGGAGCCTCCAAGCCTGCGATGATCCGAAGCAATGTGGTCTTACCACAGCCGGAAGGCCCCAGCAGCACCACAAACTCGCCATCTTCCATGACGGCATTGATGTGCTGCAGCACCACGACACCCTCATTGGTGGTGTATGGCATAGCCCGCTGCTTTTCCAGCAATTCCTTCTTCTTTTTGCGGTTCAGTACACCTTTCACTTCCGTATAGGGAAAAATTTTCAGGATCTCTTTCAGTTCGATTGTACCCATCATTTTCCTCCCAGCAGCTTATCCATTTCCATCGGAGAAACATCCTCGATCGTTTCTGTCGTATCGTTCTGTTCAGGTGTTTCCGCATCCTCCAGGCCCGCGTCTTTAATATAAGCCTTCATCACCTTTTCCATACCGCCCCGGATCAGATCGGTATACAGCGCAGGCATAACCAGAAGCAACAGCGGGAAGAAATCCACACTCCAGAAGGCAAGGCCCAGCAACACCGTAAACCATGCGGAACGGAATTGATTCTTCATGGCAAAATACATGGAAAGCCGCAGAACCACAGAGATACCGCCCTCAAAGCGAGACAGTGTTGGCGCAGCATAGAGCACTGTAGTCAGAAAGATAAAACCGATGAGCACACCGGCAGCCATATAGACCGTGCCAAACATATCGGCATCCCAGATTTGCAGGCCGGTATAGATACCAAACACCACCAGTCCGCCAACCAGTTCCATTATAACCGATAGAGCCACGCCAGGCTTCAGCGCATCCTTGAAAGCGCGAAAGAAATCCCTGGTAACACCGTTTCCGTTGCCAAAAATCACCTTGTTCACCGTGTGGTACAGTGCTGCACAGGCAGGCAGAACCGTCACCACCGGAATGCAGCACAAAATCCAGTAAAGACTGACGATGATCATGTTGGCCACCTTTACCATGAATACGATGACGGGGTTATTATAGTTGAACAGGCCCATGCCCAACCTCCAAATAAAGAATTACAGAGGAGTATCCTCGATTTTGGTGTAGCTTCCGGCAGGAAGCACCACCGGAGTCCAGGCAGTGCGGATGGTCACATCCACCGCGCTGGGGTTGTAGATTACAGAACCGTCGCAGGAGTATTCCAAACGACGGTAAGCATTGACATACTCAATAATCTCACCGTTGGTAGCATACCACACCGTATCCTCATGACCGCTGATATGCTGCAGGAACGATTCCATCTTGTCCCAGTTCTGACGGCCGTCAAATTCATAAGCATGACCCCAGACATAGAACAGCATTGGTCCAAAGGCAAAGCCGTTCAGGAACTTGTCCGCCAGTTCCACCAGTTTTTCATCGTCATGATGGCAGGTGGGATTCCAAATCAGGAAATTCTCCGGGATCTTAAAGTCATGGGTAGGAATCACCGTCCGGGCACCCTGATACCCCGCAAGGCGCAGAATATCGATCACATCGTCGTTGTAAGTACCAAAGGGGTAGGCGAACATTTTCAGGGGCTTGCCGGTGATTTCTTCCAGCTTCCGCTTATCCTCGCAGACCTCATACATGGCAAGGGGCGTGCCGATGGTATCCAGGGCGGAATGATACAGACCGTGACCTGCAACCTCCTGGCCATCATAAACTCCCGCCACTTCCTCGATCTCCAACCGGGACACATCGGTTTCCGGCAGGCCGGGGATTCGGGCGATTTCCTTATGGCCCAGAACGCCATAGCCAATATTAAAGGTGCCTTTTACATTGTACTTCCGGAACAGTTCCACCAAACGGCGGTCCTGGCGGACACCATCGTCATAACTCAAAGTAAAAGCCTTGCTCTTTCCGCCGGGGAACAGCAGGGTATCAAACCGTTTTCCCATAATAACCTCCTATAATGTGTATAGGGCATAATCCCAATGGGATCATGCCCTATTATACTGCCTTATCTCTTATTTGACAAGTTCCGCAACGATAGGGTCGCCGGGAATCTTCCAGGGAGAATTGTTGGATGCATCGATTTCAATCTTATCACCCACAAACTTCAGCACAAAGGTATCCTCCAGGCAGGTTTCTACCCAGCGGCAGTGCATCTGGAAGGTATCGGAAGCAGTCCACAGGCCGTCACACAGATACAGCTGATGCATATCCTCCGGCTTGCCGATCAGGTTGGTGAATCGGGTGCCGCCAGTGCTGATGCGAATGCTTTCCTTACGGCCGCCCTCGGTTTCGATATGCCAGACACAGCCGTAGCAGTCAAAGTCTAGGGTAAAAGCCGCGATATTGTCGGGCTGCTCGCCGGACATAAAGTTACCGGCAAAGGGGGTGAACTTTCCGGACACCAGTTTGTAGCAATTGCCGGAAATCTTGTCCGTCAGAGGGCTGTAAGGCTGGCAGGCAGGATTGCCAATGTTCAGCCGTTTCAGCTTCCGCTGCAATGCCGCGAAGGCTTCCTCATTTTCGGGAAGTGCTTCGGGAGCAGTCACCTTATTCACAAACTCCCAGGTAATATCCAGGGTCTGCTGTGCCCAATGGGCACCAGACGCGGTTTCGGTGATACCAATCATCATATCCTGCTCAGGCAGAACGATGGTGAACTGGCCCATGGCGCCATCGGCACGATACGCGCCCTTGGG
>JAZNGJ010000086.1:0-4511 GCA_045576415.1 Faecousia sp.
AGCCGGTGGTGATAACGATGATATCGTTCTCCAGCATCTTCTTCATCAGACCGATGTGGGCGGTGTCGGGACGGACCTTGGGGTTGTTACAGCCGACCATAGCCACAGCGCCGCGGATAACGCCGGAGTGGACACACTCGACCAGAGGCTTGGTGGTGCCGAACTCGTCCAGCTGGGAGTTGGCAACGGTATCCAGAACCTTCTTAATGGCTTCGACGGAATAACCGACTCTTGCCTTCTGCTTCTGGTTGGGAATGTTGACCAGATCCTGGTTACGGTTCTTGAAGTTCTCGATGGCCATCTTCACGATCGCCTTGGCGCTTTCACCTGCGGACTCGACGGAGAACTGAATGAACTCGGAGTCGGGGATCCGGGCGATGGGAGAGGTGGTGATGAACTTGGTATGGAAGCACTTGCTCAGGGGGCCAAGTGCGGGGAAGATACACTGAACGTCAACGACGATGGCTTCGCAGGCACCGGTCAGAACCACGTTCTCCTGGTTCAGATAGTTACCGGCCATGGGAATGCCGTGACGCATGGTGACTTCGTTGGATGTACAGCAGACACCGGAAACGGTGATGCCCTTGGCGCCCATGCTCTTGGCGTAGGCGATCATTTCGGGATCGTTTGCGTAATAAACGACCATTTCAGACAGGGAAGGATCGTGACCGTGGACAACAATGTTGACATTGTCCTTTTCCATAACGCCGATGTTGGCCTCGGTGTCGATGGGGCGGGGGGTGCCGAACATAACGTCGGAGAACTCGGTGCCCATCATGGAGCCGCCCCAGCCGTCAGACAAACCGGCACGCAGGGACTGACGGATCAGCGCCTCGGCAAGGCTGGAGTTACCCATATGGGTCATGTGCATAGCGGTAGCGATCTCGCGGTCAATGGCACGGGGCATGATCTCAGCCTTGCGCCACAGCTCCTTAGTATGCTCGGGAGCGCGCTGTGCGAACTTCTGCTCGCCGAAGGGGAAGCCGTATTCCAGCAGGCCGATCTCAGCCATCTCGTGAGCCAGATCGTAAATGTCCTTGCCCTCGGTCTCCACGCCCCATTCCTTGGCGATGCGGATCAGCTTTTCGGGATCCTTGACGGTGTAGTTGCCGCCCTCGCGGGTCTGGTGCAGGGTGTGCATGATCTCGCGGCCATGGTCGGAGTGTGCGGCAGTACCGCCTACGGTGAAGCGCAGGTAGTTACGGGCAACGATACCGTGAACGTCGCAGCCACAGATACCACGGGGAGACTTGGGGGTGATACGGCAGGGGCCCATGGAGCAGATGCGGCAGCAGGTGCCGCCTTCGCCGAAGCCGCAGTGAGGAGTCTGGTTCTTGACACGCTGCTGCCAGGTGTCGGCACCAACTTTCTGCGCGTTTTCCAGCAGAGAATTGGTGGCAGCTTCCATCTCCTCGATGGATGTAGTAAATGCCCAATCCTTCAAAGTGTTTTTCCTCCTAAAAGATATTCTCTCCGATACGCATAACGCGCACCGGCGCATAGTGTATCGATAATATTCTACTAATATAATGCCGGAAAGTCAATTGTTGTTTTCCCCACAATTCCATTTATTTTTCGTATCCCCGGTGGGGGGATTTTGACATTTTTCATAAACTGCTGATTTTGCGCTTCATTCTCCCGGGGGTCGCCGGAATGATTTGACATTTCTTCCTGTATCCTGTAAAATATTTTCAGATTAATTAAAAAGCCAAAGGAGTATGGGTTTTATGAATAAAAAGCAGCTTCCCGCCGGTGTGCGAGTCCTTTTGGGCTTCGTGTCGGTTTTTTTGTGCATTGTTCTGTTCGTGTGCTCTCTGGTGACCATTCTGGTGGCCGATCTGAGCCTGCTGACCTCCAAGGACGGCCTGCAGAAGCTGATCCAGGATGTGCTGTTTTCCACCTCCGCGCCGGCAAAGCCCGGTTTTGCTCCCGCAGGTGCTCTGCCCGGACGCAATCCCATCCGCATGGATGAGCCGGGGGCAGGCGGTATCGATTTTGGCGGCATGGATCTGAGCGGTATCGTCGCAGGCGGCAGCGCGCAGGATGTCCTTGTTGAGGCGATTTACGGCATGCTGAACCAGGAGTTTGCCGGCGCGTCCCCCGTTTCCAAAGAGGCCGTTTCCACCTTTGTAGAGCAGTCTACCCTGCCTGAATTTGTTTCCGATAAAATTTCAGGCATCGTTGTTGATGTGATCAACGGCGAGGTTTCCACTACCATTACCAAAGCGGAAGTTGTGCAGCTGCTGGAAGAAAACAAGACGCTGATCGAAAGCACCTTCCAGACAAAGCTTTCCAATGATGTCGTCGAATCCGTGGGCGACTGGGTGGAGGACAGCAATATCTCCCAGTCCCTCCAGCAGGAGGTCGCCGGCATCGTCGGCGTGGAGCCTGCTCCCGATGACTCCCAGCAGGAAGGCGGCACTCCCTCCGGCGATCCCGGTTCTTCCGGCAGCACAGCCAATAAGCCTGTCTTCCGTCCTTCCGATCTGGAGGTACTGGATGACGTGGCTGCAGGCAATGTTACTGATATGGGTGGCGGCGAGATTCTGGCGCTGGTCCGCATCGTCACGACTCCTGCTGTGCTCATCGGCTGCATCGCCGTGTGCCTGCTGCTCTCCGCACTGCTGTTTTTGACCAACTGGGGCCGTCCCAATGCTGCCCTGCGGTGCAGCGGTATTTCCTACTTCCTTGCGGGTCTTTTGTTCCTGCTCCCCTCTGCTGTGGCACAGTTTGCTCCCTCCCTCTTTGCTCAGATGGGGATTGCAGGCAGCGCCATCCGGCAGGTGCTTACTCTTGCCGGCACCATCAGCCTGGGCGTTACCCTGCTCGGCCTTGCGCTGATCATCGGCGGCGCTGTCTGGGGCAGCGCTCTTGCGAAAAAGCGCATTGCCGCCGCTGCCGCCACCGCCACCGCTGCCGGCGAGACTTCTGATCTTTCCGAAGCGCTGCTGGCTGCCGAAGCGCCCGCTGAGACCGCTGAGGAAGAAACCGAAGTCTGAATTCCATCATATATAAAAGCCGGGGCGCGGACAGCGCCCCGGCTCTTTGTGTAATTTTCAAATTAGAATTTGTCGTGCTGCTGCACTGCACCAAAGCCTCCCTTGAGGGAGCGATAAACTGCAATGTACCTTTCCTAAAAATCCGGAATGTAGCTTTTTTCCGCGGCTTCCGCTTCCTGCACAAAGCCGTGCAGATCATTTAAGTACATCCAGCTCAAAACCGCATCGTACTCCTCGTCCGACACCCTCCGGTCGAAGGGCGCGGGAAGTCCGCCCATGGGAGTATACTGCCGCATCAGGCTCACCAGGACCTCGCCGGGGGCAAAGGAATCCGCGATCCAATCCAGTACCTTCAGGGAGTTCTCCACACAGCCCGGCAGGATCAAATGGCGGATGATCACGCCCTTCAGAAGCTTCTCCCCCTGCCAGACAGGTTTTCCCACCTGCCGAACCATCTCCCGGATGGCTTCTGCCGCCACGGGGAAATAATTTGCAGCGCCGGAAAGGGCAGCCGCAAGACCGCTGTCGGCATACTTCATGTCCGGCAGGTAGATATCCACCAAACCGTCCAATTTCTGCAGAGTTTCCACTCGCTCATAGCCGCCGCAGTTGTATACTACCGGCACCGGCAGCTTCGGTGTCAGCGCCGGGATCACCGTTGGAAGATAATGGGTAGGGGTCACCAGATCGATGTTTTCCGCCCCCTGTGCGATGAGATCTTCCATCATCTGCCTTAAACATTCGCTGTTCACAGGCGCACCCACAGCGCGGGTGCTGATGGCGGCATTCTGGCAGTATTTACAGCCCAGCGTGCACCCGCCGAAGAAAATGGCACCGCTGCCGCCGCTGCCGGCTAATGCCGGTTCTTCCCACATGTGCAGCATAGTCTTTGCCACCATAGCCTTATCCGGCGCGCCGCAGAAGCCGTTTTCCCCTGCTGTTCTGTCCACGCCGCAGCGGCGGGGGCAAAGCTCGCAGTTTACATAATCCATTTTCTCACATCCTTTTCCTCATTCTACCATGGTTCTTCCTGTTTCTCAACTTTACCGCCACAGATTTTTGTGATATGATGAAGAAAATATAAACGATCATTTACCGTAAAAGTGAGGAAGTTACCATGACGATCCGCGTTTCCAAAGAATCGGATATTCCCGGCATGATTGAATTGCTAAAACAAGTGGGGCAAGTGCATCACGACATTCGCCCCGATATTTTCCGCGCCGGCTGCCAGAAATACGATGAAGCAGCGCTGGCACAGCTGCTGAAAGACAAAAGTCGCCCCATCTTCATTGCCGACGAGGACGGCGTAGTGACCGGCTACTGCTTCTGCATTTTGCGGGCCTTCAAGGGTGAAAGTGTCATGACTGACCGGAAAGAGCTGTATATTGATGACCTTTGCGTAGATGAAAATCACCGGGGTCAGGGCATCGCAAAGGCGCTTTACCGCCATGTGACAGACTATGCAAAAACCATCGGCTGCGACTTTATCACGCTGAATGTGTGGAGCGGCAA
>JAZNGJ010000087.1:0-20935 GCA_045576415.1 Faecousia sp.
GGCTTTCAATGTATCGAAGCCTTGCTGTTAAAAATCTTTGTTTCAATTCTTCTGTCATAAGCGCACCCAACTTCTATGTATTGGGTTCATTATACTGCATTTTGTCGAAAAGGTAAATAGAAAAAACTATATCAACAGTTCCTTTAATTTGGCAAGTGCTTTCTTTTCGATACGGGATACCTGCACCTGACTTACATCAAGAACTTTAGAAACCCGATCCTGCGTTAGGCCATGAAAATACCGGAGCTTAATGACCATACTTTCCCGCTCAGGCAACTTTTCAATTGCCTGCCGTAACGAGATTCTTTCAACCATAGTTTCTTCTGTTTCTGTGTCAGTAAGAACATTCTCAAGGCTAAAACCGTCCTCCCCGTTTTCCCTCTGTATGGACTCTGTTGCTGCGGTTGCTGTCTCAGCCAATGCGATTTCTTCAGCTGTAAAACCCGTCTTTTCACAGAGCTCAGATATCGTTGGTTCGCGACCGAGACTCTGTGTCAGATGCGTTCTGGCCGTTTTAATCGTTATTGACTGTTCTTTGATCGTTCGTGACACTTTAACGGCTCCATCGTCACGCAAAAAACGACGAATCTCACCGGCGATTTTCGGAACTGCATATGTTGAAAACATAGTTCCGTATTCCAAGTCAAATCCTTCAACAGCCTTTAAAAAGCCAAGGCATCCCAATTGATATAAATCATCGGCATCTGTGCCTCTTCCAAGAAAACGCTTTGCAACGGACCAGATCAAGCCGGAATTTTCTGTAACCAACTGCTCCCCTGCTTCCTTATCACCGTCCTGAGACCGGCGAATCAACTCCTCTTGTGTACTCATTTTCTACGTTGAAGCTTACGGCGCATATGTACTGTAGTACCCTTTGCTGCCTCAGAGGATATTTCGAAGCTCGTCATAAAGCTTTCCATAATCGTAAATCCCATTCCACTTCGGTCAGAGCCACCGGTTGTATACATAGGCTGCCGTGCCTGCTCGACGTTCGGTATACCGATTCCTTTATCTTTTACAACAACGTCCAGTACATTATCCTTCAATATTCGACAGCGCAGGGTAATGATGCCAAGTTCGTCCGGATAAGCGTGAACAATGCAGTTGGTAACTGCTTCAGAAACAGCAGTCCGAATATCCCCCAGTTCTTCCAGCGTCGGATCCATCTGTGCCGCAAAGCACGCTACGGCTGAACGTGCAAATGCCTCGTTGCAGGATTTACTTGGGAACTCTAAAATCATAAAGTTGTTGAATTTCATGAAACCGCCTCCTTGATTTCCACTAATTTATCAATTCCGGATGCCCGGAAAACCCGCATTGGCTGCTGGCAGATGCCTGTGAGGATCAGCCTGCCCTCAATTTGGGTCATATTCCGCAGGGCATTGATCACTACAGCGATGCCGGATGAATCCACAAAGCTCACATCCTGAAAATCCAGAATGCAGACCTCCGGAGTATACGCTTCGATCTTCCCCTCGATCGCCTGAATGTATTGCTTTGCGCAGTGATGGTCTATCTCTCCGGTCAGTGCGACCGTTAATTTCCCGTTTTCCAGAAAGCTGGTAAACTGCATTTTTGATTCCTCCTTCATAAGATTCAAAGCTAGTATAATTGTTCACGATTGGAAATTGCGTCGCAATCAGGTAAGTTAAAAGAAAAATGCGATGCAAACGGAATGTTTGCATCGCATTTATAAAAATTGAAATTACAGCTTCTTCATCGCTTCCAGACTCTCTGTCAGCTGGGCGATCAGATCGCGGGTCTTGGCAGCCTTTTCCTTTTCGGCATTGACAACAGCCTCGGGTGCCCGGGAAACAAACTTTTCATTGGAAAGCTTGGCTTCCAGAGAGGCAAGGAACTTCTTCTGGCTCTCCAGCTCCTTGTTAATCCGTGCCAGTTCCTTTTCCACATCCACAAGCTGTCCCATGGGGATATAGAGCTTTGCCTCGGCAGTGGTAATGGTCACCATGCCGTCAAGATTTGCAGGTTCTGCATCCAGCAATGTCACTTCATCCGCATATGCCAAGCGCTGCAGGAAGCCCTCGCCCTCATGGAAGATCTGGGGCTTGGAAGTCAGGACAAACAGAGCAGCCTTCTTGGAGGGCGGCACATTCATCTCCGTACGGCGGTTACGAATGGCGCGAATGGCATCCATAACGGATTCCATCTGGTCACATTCCGCTTTAAAAGACAGATCTGCCCGAACCTCAGGCCACTGGGCAACGATCAGCGCCTCTCCTTCGTGGGGGATCGACTGCCAGATCTCTTCGGTAATGAAGGGCATGAAGGGGTGCAGCAGCCGCAGCATCTGATCCAGTACATACACCAGTACGGAAATGGCGGTATCCTTGCGCTCAGCATCGTCAGAGAAGAGTCTTGCCTTGGTCAGCTCGATATACCAGTCGCAGTAGATATCCCAGACAAAGTCGTAGATCTTCTGGATGGCAACACCAAGCTCGTACTTCTCCATATTCTCGGTTACTTCACCGATCAACGTATTGAGCTTGCTGAGGACCCACTTGTCAGCGATCTCCAGCTTATCGGCTGCAGGCAAGGTGTATGCTTTCCCCTCAGCAATATTCATCATGACATAGCGGGAGGCGTTCCACAGCTTATTGGCGAAGTTGCGCATAGCTTCACAGCGCTCCACATAGAAACGCATATCATTTCCGGGAGAGTTGCCGGTGACCATGTTCATACGCAGTGCGTCACAGCCGTATTTGTCGATCATTTCCAGCGGATCGATACCGTTGCCAAGGCTCTTACTCATCTTGCGGCCCTGATTGTCACGAACGAGGCCATGGATCAGTACAGTGTGGAACGGTGCCTTGCCAGTGTGCTCGCAGCCGGAGAAGATCATTCTGGATACCCAGAAAAAGATAATGTCATAGCCAGTTACCAGAACATCCGTCGGATAGAAGCGCATATAGTCCTCGGCATCCGTATTGGGCCAGCCCAAAGTCTCAAAGGGCCACAGTGCGGAGCTGAACCAGGTATCCAGCACATCCTCTTCCCGGGTGATATTCTTACTGCCGCATCGCTGGCACTGGGTAGCATCCTCACGGGAAACGGTAATATGACCGCAATCCGCGCAGGTCCATGCAGGGATCTGATGGCCCCACCACAGCTGACGGGAGATGCACCAGTCGCGGACGTTCTCCATCCAGTTCATATAGGTCTTGGTGAAGCGCTCGGGGACAAACTTGGTTTCACCGTCCTTGACCACGCGGATTGCTTCCTTGGCCAGAGGCTTCATCTTAACGAACCACTGAGCAGAGATGATTGGCTCCACATCATTATGGCAGCGGTAGCAAGTACCGACATTGTGGGCATGGTCTTCGATCTTGACGAGGTAACCGCCGGCTTCCAGATCCTTTACGATCTGCTTCCGGGCTTCATAGCGGTCAAGGCCCTCATACTTGCCGCCAAGCTCGTTGACAACACCATTGTCATCCAGAACACGGATCACTTCCAGGTTATGGCGCAGACCAACCTCAAAGTCGTTGGGGTCATGGGCAGGAGTCATCTTGACACAACCGGTTCCGAATTCCATCTCGGCATAATCGTCGGCAACAACGGGAATCTCCTTATTCACAAGGGGAAGAATGACAGTCTTGCCAACAATAGCAGTATACCGCTCGTCATTGGGGTTGACGCAGACACCGGTATCGCCCAGCATGGTTTCCGGACGGGTGGTCGCAACCACAACTTCCCCGCTGCCGTCAGCCAGAGGATAACGGATATGCCACAGATGACCGGGCTTATCCACATACTCGACTTCCGCATCGGAAAGGGCGGTGACACAGTGGGGACACCAGTTGATGATTCGGCTGCCTTTGTAGATCAGGCCCTTTTCATACAGGGAAACGAACACTTCCCGAACTGCCTTGGAGCAGGTCTCGTCCATGGTAAAGGCTGCTCGGTCCCAATCGCAGGAAGCGCCCAGCTTTTTCTGCTGTTCCACAATGCGGTTGCCGTACTTATGCTTCCAGTCCCAGCCCCGCTCCAGGAACTTTTCGCGGCCCAGCTCATAGCGGGTCAAGCCTTCCTTGACACGCACCTCCTCTTCCACCTTGATCTGGGTGGCGATACCTGCGTGGTCAACACCCGGAACCCACAGCGCATCATAACCCTGCATGCGCTTAAAGCGGACCAGCGTATCCTGCAGCGTTGCGTCCATTGCGTGGCCCATATGCAGCTGACCGGTAACATTGGGTGGGGGCATCACGATGGTAAAGGGCTTGGAGCCTTCTTTTCCGGCGGGCTTAAAATAGCCGTTCTCTTCCCACATCTTGTAGATGCGATCCTCAACCTGCTGAGGTTCATACACCTTGGGCAGTTCTCTTGCCATATCGATTCTCTCCTTACTGAGTTATTGATAAATAAAAACGCCCTGAGCCAAATGACTCAGGGCGAAAATGACATTTCCGCGGTACCACCTGAATTCCCGTCAAAGACGGACACTCGAAGCTATAACGGGCTGACCCGTAATTCCCTACTGCAGTTTCAGGAAATCCGCTCCGGGGCGACCATTTGCTGCGTTACCTGCATGTTCACACCAACCACATGCTCTCTGATAGGCTCGGGGCAGCAAAACCTCCCCATCTGTGCGTTATCTTTTGCTATTTTATCGGAAACGCTGAATTTTGTCAATAGAATTCACCGGATTTCACCGCAAATTTGCCGGTCACAAGGTTGCAACGCATCTGTGACTGTGTTATTATTAACAAAAATGAAAGGCGGTTATGTCATGAGCAGAGATATTGGAGCCATCGACAAGAATTTAAAGGTGGAGACAACACTGAAGGAAACCGACATCAAATTTTATGATGCCAGAACTGCTCCCTTCCGGATCTACGGTCTTCTGGATCCTTCCGCAGTTCCCTTCCGCCGTCTGCCGGCATCCCTTGCGGACAATGTAAATTATCAGGTCAGCATCCTATCGACCAACACTTCCGGTGTGCGCGTTCGTTTCCGCACGAATTCTGACTATGTAGCCATCAAGGCAGTCATGCCCACAATCACCCATTTCCCCCATATGCCCTTTACCGGCAGTACGGGGTTTGATCTGTATCTTTGTAAAGACGGCAAGCAGACCTATTTCGCTACCTTTGTTCCGCCCATCAGCGCAAAGGACGGATATGAGTCCATGATGCATTTTGGCAGCCGCCAGGAACGGGATATCGTCATCAATTTCCCCCTCTATAACGATCTTTCGCATTTGTATATCGGACTTCAGGAGAATGCTACTCTCTCCGAAGGATCCCAGTACCGATATCAGAAACCCATCCTGTATTACGGCTCCTCCATCACGCAAGGCGGCTGTGCTTCCCGTCCCGGTAACTGCTATCAGTCCATCATTTCCCGCCGGCTGAACACTGATTTTCTGAATTTCGGCTATTCCAGCGGCGGCTGCGCTGAAGAGAATATTATGGAATTTCTGGCGCAGCAGGATATTTCTGCTTTTGTCATGGATTATGACTATAACACCCATTCTCAGGAGCATCTGGCGCAGACCCACCCCCGCGCCCTACAGATCATCCGCAAACATCAGCCGGAGCTTCCAGTGATCATGATCACAAAGCCGGATATTCGACTGGATAATGAGGATGACATTCAGCGGCGGAATATTATTTATTCCACCTACTCCCACGCCGTTGCTATGGGTGATAAGAATGTCTATTTCATCGACGGCTACAGTCTCTTTGGCGGCGAAGGCCATGACAGCTGTACTGTGGACGGTACGCATCCAAACGATCTGGGTTTCTGGCGGATGGCGGATGTGATCGGCAATGTGATCTGTCAGATTCTCATCAGCACTTCAAATTGACAATTGCGTATTCTGTGGATATAATGTATGTATTCCAATGATTCCGGTGGTGACAAAATGAAGCTCTCTCTGGTGGTTCCCTGCTATAACGAAGCGGAAAATGTTGCCGCTTTTCAGGATGCTGTGATCAGTGCCTTTGACGGCTGCGGCTATGATTATGAGATCGTCTATGTTAACGACGGCAGCAAAGACGCTACCTTGCACAACCTGAAAAAGATCTTCAAGGAGCAGAAATGCCCCGTTAAAGTCATTTCCTTTTCCCGTAATTTCGGAAAAGAATCCGGTATTTACGCAGGAATGGAGCATGCCAGCGGCGAGTATATCTCACTGATCGATGCCGACCTGCAGCAGCGTCCGGAGATCGTACGGGACATGGTTCGGATCCTGGACGAAAGGCCGGAATATGATGTAGTTGCTGCCTATCAAGACCGACGCGGCGATGGCAAGGTTCTGTCATTCTTCAAAAAGAGCTTCTACAGCGTCATTAACCGTCTGTCGGATGTACAGCTCCAGCGGGATGCCAGCGACTTCCGCACCTTCCGCAGAAGCGTTGCCGAGAGTATCATCGGTATGGGTGAATACCATCGCTTCTCCAAGGGTATTTTCGCATGGGTGGGCTACGAAACCTACTATATCCCCTATACTGCCTGTGCGCGCCATGCCGGCACCACAAAATGGAGCTTCAAAAAACTGATGAACTACGCCATTGAGGGTATCATCGGCTTCTCTACCAAACCTCTGCGGCTGGCTACCTACCTTGGCATGCTGACGGCGCTGTCTGCCGTCATTTACACGATCGTTGTGATACTGGAAAAGCTGGTATGGCAGACCACCATTCCCGGCTATGCCACCATCGTTGTGCTGATCCTTCTGCTTGGCGGAATGCAGCTTTTCTGCATCGGTATTATCGGCGAATATGTCGGAAAGATCTTCGAGCAAAGCAAGCTCCGGCCGATCTACATTCCGAAAGAGATCCTTTCTTACGAGGAAAAATAAAATCAGGGCTTCGGGAGATCCCGAAGCCCTTTTCTTTAGCGGTTATCCTTATTGGCCTTTTCAGCCTTCTTGGCAGCCTTGGCCTTTGCCTTGGCTTCCTGTGCCTTCTTGGCTTCTGCGGCTGCGTTTTCAGCGGCAGTCTCGTTGGTGGAAATAGCCCACTTTGTAAACTCAATGCGAACCTGATCGGCACTGGTTTCGATAACGATCTTGTCTTCCTTGACATTTACAACAGTACCGACAATACCGCCGATGGTCGTGATCTTGTCGCCGGTCTTAACGGAGGAACGCATCTGCTCTGCTTCCTTCTTCCGCTTGTTTTCGGGGCGGATCATCAGGAAGTAGAAAACGCCCAGCATAATGACCAACATGAGAATGGTGGACATCAAACCGCCGCCGGCAGGATCCTGTGTAGTGGCTTCAGCTAAAAAGTTCAGCATGGAAAAACTCCTTTATTTGTAATTATCGTAAGTTATTATATCATTATAATCGCAAATTGCAAGCAGAAAATCAGATCCTTTGGCTTAATTTAACAGAATATTCACGGCGGAATGCATCAAAGCTTCCTTCGTCCAGCGCATTGCGGATCTTTTCCATCAGTTTATTATAAAAATAGAGATTATGCATAACGGAAAGCCGCATGGCAAGCATCTCTTCCGCGACGAACAGATGACGAATATACGCTCTGGAGTACCGGCGGCAGACCGGGCAGTCACACTTTGGGTCTATTGGACTTTCGTCGGTGATATATTTGGCGTTCTTGAGATTGATAGCCCCGTCCCAAGTAAAGAGCCGTGCATGGCGGGCATTTCTTGCAGGCATCACACAATCGAAGAAGTCCACGCCCCGGGCAACCGCTTCAATGATATTGCTGGGCGTTCCCACACCCATCAGATACCGGGTCTTGTTCTGCGGCATATGAGGCTCTACCGCCTCAATGATATCATACATCTCTTCCGCCGTTTCGCCGACAGCAAGGCCGCCAATGGCATAACCCGGAAGATCCAGCTCCGCGATCCGCTTCATGTGGTCAACACGAATGTCCGCATAGGTGCCGCCCTGGTTGATACCCCATAGCATCTGCTCCCGGTTTACGGTATCCTCAAGGCTGTTCAGCCGGGCGTTTTCCGCTTTGCAGCGCACAAGCCAGCGGTAGGTTCTATCTACACTGTCCAGAACATACTTCCGGGGTGCGGGATTTTCAATGCACTCGTCAAAGGCCATGGCGATATCAGAGCCCAGATTGGACTGGATCTGCATACTCTCCTCAGGACCCATGAAGATCTTGCGGCCATCAATATGGGACGAGAAATAGACGCCTTCTTCTTTGATTCGGCGCAGGGATGCCAGAGAAAACACCTGGAAACCGCCGGAATCGGTCAGGATCGGTCCATCCCAGGTCATGAACTTATGCAGACCGCCCATTTGACGAACCACGTTATCCGTCGGACGCAGGTGCAGATGGTAGGTATTGGAAAGTTCCACCTGACATCCAATGTTTTTCAGATCCTCCGCACTGAGGGCACCTTTGATCGCGCCCTGGGTTCCGACATTCATAAACACCGGTGTCTGCACCGTGCCATGGGCGCAGGTAAATTCACCCCGCCGGGCCTTCCCTTCCGTTTTCTTCAGTTCAAACATAACTTAAACTCCTTTTCTATGGGGCGCTGATCTACAATATCAGCATCGCGTCACCGAAGGAAAAGAAACGATACCGTTCCTTCACCGCCTCTTCATAAGCATTCAGTACATTATCTCTGCCCGCAAAGGCCGAAACCAGCATAACAAGCGTACTCTCCGGCAGATGGAAATTCGTGATCAAGCCGTCCATTGCCTTAAAGCGATAGCCGGGATAGATGAAGATCTCCGTCCATTTGGACTTTTCCGAAAAGGTACCGTCCTCGTTCACCAGAGATTCCAATGTGCGGCAGGAAGTGGTTCCAACGCAAACGATCCGGCCGCCGCGCTGCTTCGTTTGATTTAATGCCCGTGCAGTTTCGGCGCTAATCATGCAAAGCTCACTGTGCATGTGGTGCTCCAGAATGTTCTCTGCCTTTACCGGCCGGAAGGTTCCAAGCCCCACATGAAGGGTAACAAACGCGGTCTGTACACCCTTATCACGAAGCTGATCCAGCAATTCATTGGTAAAGTGAAGTCCCGCTGTGGGCGCAGCTGCCGATCCCACCTCCCGGGAATATACCGTCTGATACCGTTCCTGATCCTGCAGTTCTTCCTTAATGTAGGGCGGCAGGGGCATCTTTCCCAAGCGCTCCAAAACTTCCAAAAAGATCCCCTCGTAGCGGAATTCCACGATCCGGTTGCCGTCATCCTTCACTTCCGTCACGACAGCGGTCAACTCGCCGTTACCAAAGATGACCTCATTGCCGACCTGCATCTTACGGCCGGGCTTGCAGAGGCACTCCCACTTTTTATTACCCAGATCCCGAAGCAGCAGCACCTCAACAGCGCCGCCGGTAGGACGGTGACCCAGCAAGCGGGCAGGAAGCACACGGGAATCATTCATAACCAGGCAATCACCCGGCTGCAGATAATCAACAATATCAAAAAAATGTCTGTGCGACACATTCCCTGTGGTTCTGTCAAGCACACACAGTCTGGAAGAGTCCCGCTTTTGCAGCGGTGTCTGCGCAATCAGTTCCTCGGGCAGATCATACCAAAAGTCATGGGTCTTCAAAATACACCCTCCGTTCCTTATAAAGCTCATATAGTATAACGGAATTTGCGCATTTTTGCAACATAATTTCCGGTGGTTATTCCTTATTTCATCTTCAATACCACAGGACATGCCGGCTGCATATGATGCTTTGGAGGGATGCATATGGAAAAACCACTGTTTACAGGTGTCTGCACTGCCATGGTCACACCATTCTTAAACGGACATATCAACTATCCGATGATGGAGGTCCTGCTGCAAAGACAAATGGATGCAGGGATCTCCGCTGTTGTCATTTGCGGAACAACAGGCGAAGCGCCAACACTGAGCGACGATGAAAAGCTCGAACTTATTCATCGATGCAAAACATATGTCGGAGATAAGATGTGCATCATCGCAGGAACCGGTTCCAATTCCACTGCACACACCATTGAGCTGAGCATTGCCGCGCAGAATGCAGGTGCCGACGCGCTATTGATAGTCAGTCCATACTATAACAAAGCAACTGCCGACGGTCTTGTTGCTCATTACGCATCCGTTGCCAACGCTGTTACGATCCCGCTGATCCTTTATAATGTACCATCCCGAACCGGGCAGGATATGCCGGTTTCCGTGTATAAACGGTTGTCCGGAATATCCAATATCGTCGGTGTTAAGGAAGCTTCTGCCAGTATTGATAAAATACTGCAGATCCGGGCTGCGTGCGGCAATGATTTCACTGTATGGGCCGGAAATGATGATATGACGGTACCGGTGGTATCCCTAGGCGGCCAGGGTGTCATCTCTGTTGTCTCAAATTTGATTCCCGAAGAAATGCAGGCAATGACCCTAGCCGCACTGGACGGTGATTTTGACACGGCAGCTGCGCTGCAATGCAAAATCTCCCACCTTACAAAACTCTTGACATGTGAAGTAAACCCGATCCCGATCAAAGCCGCAATGAAGCTTGCCGGATTTGACTGCGGCAGCTGCCGCCTGCCATTGACTGCTTTATCGGCGGATCACGAAAGAAAATTGAGAGAATTTATATAAGCAGAATGCACCGCCGATGGCGGTGCATTTCGTTATGGAAGATAATATTCAAAAATCGGGATCCAACCTTCTGCTGCGGCAGCATCGTGTTCCTTCTGGCTTCTGAGCGTCCATGCCACGCCTTGCACACCCCACAGCTTCCGGCAAAGAAAAACACTCAGATTTTTCCGATCCGCAAACTTATAGGCTACAAAGTCCGGCCTTGTAAGGAAATTAAGGATATGGAAGCTCATAGCGACCTTCAGAAATAGCGGCAGGCTGGAGCGCTTATTGCGCAGGAAGTTCTCTGCTAATTGCCCCCGGATGATATCCGGCCGGTTCTTTTTCAGCCAATAGATACACCGCGGATCAAAAGATTCCATGCAAAATGGGCCATTATAGTCCGCCAAGGCATCACAAGCCTTCTGCGATAGCTCAGCGAAATTTCCACCCTCCGGCTTCAGCTCCACGATCAGCGGCGCCTTTCCTGCATAAAGCTCCAGAACCTGACGGAATGTCGGTATGGTCTCGTCCGTTCCTTCCAAGGGATAATTTGCAAGATCCTCTGCTGTCAGGTCTTCGATCCGTACATCTGCGCCGGCTGTGCGTTTTAAGGACGCATCGTGGATCACAGCCAGATTTCCATCCTTCATCAAATGAATGTCCAACTCGATGCCGTAGCCATGCTCCAAAGCAGCGCGAAAGGCAGCCATGCTGTTTTCCGGAACGCCGTCACCATGGAGTCCTCTGTGGGCATAATTCCAGCCACGCAAGGCAGAAAGCCCCTTATGACCTGTTCTTCCCATCTGGGAAAGGACAAACATAAGCGCAGCAAGTGCAATAACAGTCAAAACAATCATCATATCAGTCATTATCGAAGGCTTCTAAGCCCTTCTTCGCTTCCACCTTGGCATCGCCATGTTTCACAAGTGCCATGGTGACAAAAGCCAGAGCAACAAATACGGCAGCATAGGGGAACAAAACCGTCATACCCATACTATCCATCAGCATACCGGAAAGCATGGGGGTCACGATCTGGGCGGACATAGAAGCGGTATAGTAGAATCCGGTGTACTTGCCGATATCGCCGCCGGAGCACATTTCTACGACCATGGGGAAAGAATTGACATTGATGGTAGCCCATGCCACGCCAGCCAGCGCAAACAGCACATTCATCAGCCATGTAGGACTGCCTGCACGCATAAACGCCGCACTGCCAAAGGCAACAGCCAGCATAATAACACCTGCCATAATAGTCTTCTTTCTGCCGATCTTGGAGGCAACCATACGGGCGGGCAGATAGGCAACGATGGCCGCCGCCTGCGCCAGCAGCAATGTTGTATTATAGTCCTTCTGCAGGATATTGCCTGCATAGACAGCATATTTGGATGTTACGGCATTATAACCAAAGTACCACAGGGCAATGGACGCCAGAATGAAGATCAAGGAGCGAACCTCGGACTTGCTCAGCTTCCGCTTCTCCCCTGATGTTTCCTCTTCCGCTTCCTCAATGCCAAGGCGAACACTGTCCTCACGCATTTGTCTGGACCATGCTTTTTCCCGGACTGTCAGCAGGAAAACCACCAGCGCACCAACCATAATTGCCGCAACCACACCATAGAATACGGTATAATTCATCAGGGAGTTCTTCACGCTGGATGTGGCAAACACCATACCAAGCACCAGCACCAGTATGCCGCCGGCTGTACCCATCAGGTTGATAATGGCATTTGCCTTGCTGCGCAGTGGCTTGACCGTCACATCCGGCATCAAGGCAACTGCAGGGCTGCGGAAAGTCGCCATTGCCACCAGTACAACCAACAGAAGCACAACGAACAGGATCAGCGCAGCAGGAGCCTGTGCGGTTTTTTCAGCAGCATATGCCTGCCGTGCAGGCGCGACATAGTTTGTATAATCGGAATCTTCATCTGTGCTGCGGATCGTGACAAACTCTTCCTTGGTAAATTCATCAGCCAGAACAAAACGCTCACCCTCGGGAGTCAGCAGTTCCTTATCGGCCTGTGTATCATAGATCACCGACAGGGCCGCCGGGTCGTCGATCTTGCTGACATCGTGGATGTTCTGCAGCTGCATGGCATCCACAAAAGACAGGGCCACCAGCGCAATGGCTGCAACGGTCGTACCGATGGTAATAAACGGTGTCCGCTTGCCAAACTTATTTCCAAGGCACTTATCGGAAAGCGCACCGAAGATGGGCAGCATGAATACGGCCAGAATGTTATCCAGCGCCATGATGACACCGGACCAGGTCTGGGACATGCCGAATTTATTGGTCAGGATCACGGGAATCGTTGCATCATAGGCCTGCCAGAATGCGCTGATCAGGAAAAATGCAAAGCCTACCAGGATCGTGCGTTTGTAGTTAAGTTTCATAGATCATCCTCCGTTCTTATGCCAAAACGGCCTTGTGGAAAACCTTCTTGCCCTTGCGGATCTTAACGCCCTCTTTCAGCATTTCTTCAGTAACCGCAAACTGAGCCGCGGGTACTTTTTCATCATTGACGAATACACCGCCCTGCTCCACCAGCTGACGGGCCTGCTTATTGGAAGGTGCCAGACCGCAGGCGACCATCAGGTTCAGGATACCGATCTTTCCATCAATCAGCTTGTCCGCTGTGATCTCTGTGGTAGGCATATTAGCATCATCACCGCCGCCGGCGAACAGTGCCTTCGCAGCAGCCTTGGCCTTTTCCGCTTCTTCTTCGCCATGAACAAGCTTGGTCAGCTCATAAGCAAGGATCTCCTTGGCGGTATTGAGCTGGGCATCCTTCCAGTCGGACATGGCGTCGATCTCTTCCATGGGCAGGAAGGTCAGCATACGGATGCACTTAAGGACATCGGCATCCTCCACATTGCGCCAGTACTGGTAGAAATCAAAGGGAGAGGTCTTATTGGGATCCAGCCAGACAGCGCCCTTGGCAGTCTTGCCCATCTTCTTTCCTTCGCTGTTCAGAAGCAGCGTAATGGTCATGGCATGGGCATCCTTGCCCAGCTTTTTGCGGATCAGCTCGGTACCGCCCAGCATATTGCTCCACTGGTCATTGCCGCCAAACTGCATATTGCAGCCGTAATGCTGGAACAGGTAGTAAAAGTCGTAAGACTGCATGGGCATGTAGTTGAATTCCAGGAACGAAAGACCCTTTTCCATTCTCTGCTTGAAGCACTCAGCCCGGAGCATGTTGTTCACGCTGAAGCAGCCGCCGATCTCACGAATAAAGTCCACATAGTTGAGGTTCAGCAGCCAGTCGGCATTGTTGACCATCTGTGCCTTGCCCTCACCAAACTCAATGAACCGCTCCATCTGCTTTTTGAAGCAGTCGCAGTTGTGCTGAATGGTTTCCTGCGTCATCATACTGCGCATATCGGTACGGCCGGAGGGGTCACCGATCATGGCGGTGCCGCCGCCGATCAGCGCGATGGGCTTATTGCCTGCCATCTGCAGCCGCTTCATGAGGCACAGCGCCATAAAGTGACCCACATGCAGGGAGTCGGCAGTAGGGTCAAAGCCAATATAGAAGGTAGCCTTGCCGTTGTCGATCATGTCACGGATCTCTTCTTCATTGGTCACCTGTGCGATCAAGCCACGGGCAACCAGTTCGTCATACAGTTTCATTTTCATTTCCTCCAAATAATTGATTTGCGGACTGAGGTACGAAAAAAACGCCCTCCGTCCCTTGGGACAGAGGGCGTAAAACTACGCGGTACCACCTCTGGTTCAGTATGCCCTCACGGACATACCCTCACGGCGTCCAACAACGCCTCTCGCTGTTTCGGGCGACCCCGTCCTTCCCTACTCCGATTTCAGGAAGACCACTCCGGGAGGTATTTCGGCGGTTTTTCCCACTGCCTTGCACCAACCGGCAGCTCTCTGACGGAAAAGGAAACGCCTACTTCTTCCCATCACTGTGTTACTGGTATCCTAGCAAAAAGTACCGGATTTGTCAAGTAATTTAAAGAGAAAGCATCTCTTCCGCGCTTTTCAGCGTAGTCTCCGTAATGTTTGCACCGCCAATGATTCGGGCCAGTTCCTGCTTGCGCCCTTCCAAATCCAAAGGTGTAACAGTCGTAAATGTTCTGCCGTCCCGTTCGCTCTTGGCGATCAGCATATGGGTATCGCCCAGTGCCGCGATCTGCGGCAGGTGGGTCACACAAAGCACCTGCTTGTTGCGGGCAACGCTTCTGAGCTTCTCCGCAACCTTTTGAGCAGCTCTGCCGGAAACGCCGGTATCCACCTCATCAAATACCAGTGTATTGACACGGTCCTGCTCCGCAAGTACATTTTTCATCGCCAGCATGATCCGGGCCAATTCACCTCCGGAAGCCACCTTGCTCATGGGCTTCAGCGCCTCGCCGGCATTGGCGGACATGTAAAACGCAACCGCATCCGCGCCGTTACCTGTCAGTTCCAGCTCCGTAAATTCACAGGAGAACTGCACCCGGGGCATATCCAGCTGCGAAAGCTCCGTCAAAATGCGCTGTGCAAGCATGGCTGCAGCCTTCTTACGGCTGTCACGGAGCGCATAAGCAGCGTCCCATGCTTCCTTTTCGGCCTTTGAAAGCTTCTTCTTCAGCCGCTCCACCATATCGTCAGCAAATTCGATCTCATCAAGTTCTTTCCTAGCCTGCGCAAGAAATGCAAGAATATCCTCACAGGTAGCGCCGTACTTGCGCCGCAGCTTATGGATCACATCCAGCCGGGACTCGATTTCATCCAGTTCTCCGGCGGAATAGCTCAATTCATCCCGCGCATCCCGTGCTTCCTCCGCGGCATCCTGCACCTGATACATAAGATCCGAGACTTTTTCATGCAGTGCCGCAATGGAATCGTCAAATTTCGCGATGCGGGCCAAAGCGCGCTCCGCACTCATCAGCATAGACACAGCGCCGTCACTGTCATCGCTTCCGTAAAGATTCTCGACGGCATCATTCATGGCGTCGCTGATCTTTTCCGCATTCTGCAGTACCTTTCTGCGCCCTTCCAGTGCTTCATCCTCACCGGGCTCCAGCTCAGAGCGTTCGATCTCCGCAATCTGATAACGAAGGGTTTCCATGCGGCGCAGCTTTTCGCTTTCATCCATATTCAACCGCTCGATTTGGCGGCGAATTTGCTCAACAGCACCGAATCTTTCCGCATATTGCTGCCGAATGCCGCTATTTTCCGCAAAATCATCCAAATAACGCAGATGATTGGCTTCATCAAACAAGCTGGCAGAATCATGCTGGCCATGGATATTGATCAGCTGAATACCCAGTTTGCGCAGAATAGATACCGTAACCAAATTGCCGTTGACACGGCAGATATTCTTTCCGTCTAAGTAAATTTCCCGTTGAATAACGGTTTCCGGATCATATTCCACACCGTTTTCGGCAAACCACTCCAAATGCGGGACATCCGTAAAGACTGCCCGCACAGATGCCTTGTTGGCACCGGTACGGATCATGTCACGGTACGCCCGCTCACCGAGAATTGCGGAGATCGCGTCAATAATAATGGATTTACCGGCACCGGTCTCACCAGTCAGTACATTGAACCCGGGGTCAAAGGAAATATCCGAGCGCTCAATGACCGCAATATTCTCAATATGCAGAAGACTCAGCATGGCGCTCCCTCCCGAATGATTACATCAGCAGATTTTTGATTTCACCGCAAAAAGCCGCGGCTGCATTGCTGTCCCGCATGACGATGAAAACTGTATCGTCACCGGCGATGGTGCCCACGATCACGCTCATATTCATGGCGTCAATGGCAGATGCCGCCGCAGAAGCAAGACCCGGCAGCGTGCGGATCACGACAATGTTCTGGGCGTAATCAAAGCTATTGATACATTCCCGGAAAATCGTATTGAGCTTGGTAGAGAAGGTTCCGCCAACCTCATCCGATGCAGCCGTGTAGCGGTATGTGCCGAAGCTTGTCAGCTCTTTTACGATCCGCAGTTCTTTAATATCCCGGGAAATGGTAGCCTGTGTGCTGCGGAATCCGGCATTCTGCAGCTGGGCAAGCAGCTGTTCCTGTGTTTCTACATTCCGATTGGAGATGATCTCCATAATTTTCGCCTGTCTTTGACTCTTCATATCCGTGCCCTCATCTGTTGTTTCTGAATTTCACATTTACAAGGTCATAAAAGCTCCGGTCCTTCAAACGGATCAAGCGGGTCTGCCGCTCAGACTTCCGGATCGTCGCCACATCTCCCATATTCAGCCGCAGCGCTTTGCCGCCGTCCACAGAAAGAAACGCATTGCGCCTGGCATTGCGGGTCAGCTGAACGGTGATCACCCGGTTCTCTGATGCTACCATGCAGCGGCTGCCCATATCATGGGCGCAGATAGGCGTGATCAAAATGTTGTGCGCCTCCGGCTCAACGATGGGTCCGCCGGCAGAAAGGCTGTACGCCGTAGAACCTGTGGGTGTCGCGATAATCACACCGTCACCGTCACACTCCATAGCCTGTACGCCGTCACATTCTACCCCCAGATGCACGATCCGGGCGACTGCACCTTTGGTGATCACCACATCATTTAAGGAGATATCATGAAAAATGATATCCTTATCCCGCATAACGGTCACATCCAGCATCATGCGGCTGTCGATGGTATAGTCATCAGCAGCGAGCCGCTTCAGCTGATCCAGCTCCGTGCTCTCCAGCTCTGCCATAAAACCCATGGTACCGATATTGACTCCAAGCAGCGGAATACCGGCTCTTGTGGCAGTTTTTGCCATGTGGAGAATGGTACCGTCACCGCCAAAGCAAACGATCAGCTGCGCAGAGGACAATTCTCTGTCCAAACGGGAGAAACGCAGATCCTTCGGCAGCTCAAACGAACGGTCGACCTCAAAAGGAAGACATATTTTCACATCCATGCCGGCACTGGTCAGAATCTTGTGTGCTTCCCGCACCGTCTGAAATCCAGTATCCCGATAGGGATTGGGTGTCAGAATCACCTTATTCATTGCATCTCACCCCTTTAATGCCATATGCGCATCCGCAACGACCTTCGCGGTATCCGGAATAATGCCTTCCTGTTCCGCCAGGGTCAAATGGCCTAAAAACTCAATATTACCTTCCGGTCCCTTGACCGGAGAATAGGTAAGCCCCAGAATGGTAAAGCCAAGGGAATTTACAAGGGCTACAAAGTTATCCAAAACCATCTGATGGATCTTCGGATCCCGCACAACGCCCTTTTTGCCAACATTTTCCTTCCCTGCTTCAAACTGGGGCTTGATCAGGCAAAGCACCTGACCTTCGCCGGGTTTCAGCAGGGTTTTGATCGTCGGCAGTACGATCTCCAGACCAATAAAACTGACATCGATCACGGAAAGGTCCAAAGGCTCTCCCAACTGCTCCGGGGTCACATAGCGGATATTCGTCCGCTCCATGACAACTACACGGGGGTCGGAGCGGATCTTCCAGTCCAGCTGACCGTAACCCACATCAATTGCAAAGACCTTGCTGGCGCCCTGCTGCAGCAAGCAGTCCGTAAAGCCGCCTGTGGAAGCGCCGGAATCACTGCAGACATAGCCATCCGGCTTTACACCGAAATCACGGAGGGCCTTTTCAAGCTTCAAACCGCCCCGGCTGACATATGGACAGGTATCCCCACGGACTTCGATTTCCACGGTTTCCTCATAGGAAATACCGGGCTTATCCGCCTTCTGGCCGTTCACATACACCTGCCCGGCCATGATGATCGCTTGTGCCTTAGAGCGGGACTCCGCATACATCCGTTCCGTAAGAAGTACATCCAGGCGTATTTTAATTTTCACTCTGCCGCACCTCCAGTACCCGACGCACAATAGAATCCGCGTCCAAGCCGTAATGTTTATAAAGCTCCTTTACGCTGCCGTGGGTAACATATCCGCTTCCAAGATCCATTCCGATGACGCAGCAATCGGACTTCACCGCACAAATGGAGCGAGTAAGAGAATCGCAAACGCCGCTGTTGCGCATCGTTTCCTCCACGATCAGCAGCGGTGCATTCGGTGCCATTTGCTCCAGAATCTGCTTCACAGGGACAGGAGTAACCGACAGCATCCGAAGAACGGTTGCCTCGATACCAAGCCCAGAAAGCTTATCTGCCGCGTCCATAACATTATCCACCAGCGGTCCATAGGTCACCAGCGTAACATCCGCTCCGCTGCGATGAGAAACAAGGAATCCATCCATGGATACACAGTAGGTTGTATCCCAGGCAGAATCGGTATAGCTGCGATCGCCGCCCCGGGGATACCGAATAGCAACAGGACCATCGCACACTTCAACCGCCCACTGAAGCATATCGGAAAGCTCAGCGCAGCTGCCGGGGCACAAAACGGTCATGCCCGGGATCTGGCGCAGGAATCCCACATCAAATACGCCGTGATGGGTCTCACCGTCCTCACCGACAAGCCCTGCACGGTCCACAGCCAGCACAACATGGAGCTTCAGCATGGCAATATCCTGCAGAAGTTGGTCATAGGAGCGCTGCAAAAAAGTGGAATACAGAGCAACCACCGGGATCATTCCCTGTTTCGCAAGACCACCGGCCATGGAGACAGCATGCTCTTCCGCGATTCCCACATCAAACAGCCGTTTGGGAAACGCTTCCTTGAATCCCAGCAACCCGGTACCGGCAGGCATTGCGGCGGTGATTGCGCAGATCCTGTCGTTATTCCGGGCAAGTTCTGTAAGTTTCTGACCGAACGCAGAAGAGAAATCCCGCCCGGACTTCCCCGGAAGTTGGCCGGAATCCGGATCAAATTTACCGACACCGTGAAACTTAGACGGTGACTCTTCCGCATATTTATAGCCATGGCCCTTCTGCGTTATGACATGCACAAGGACAGGCCGTTTCCTATCTCTGGCAACGCCAAGGATCCGAATTAGTTCCTGCAGGTCATGGCCATCCACAGGTCCAAGATAAGTCAGCCCCATATTCTCGAACAAAGTGGTCGGCAGCACCACCCGCTTGAACCATTCCTTAACGGAACGGGTCCAACGGTAAATTCCTTTGCCTCCCGGTATTTTAAAGAGCAGTTTTCGGTAGCGCTCCTTGGCACCCAGATACCGCTCCTTCGTCCGAAGCCGCCCCAGATGCTTTGCCATACCGCCCACATTGCGGTCAATGGACATTTCGTTGTCGTTAAGAATGATCACCAGAGGCTCGGCACTGTCGGCAGCATCGTTGAGTCCTTCATAGGCCATACCGCCTGTAGCAGCGCCGTCACCGATCAGGCTGATCACATGGTAATCCTCATTTTGTAAGGTTCTTGCCCGCGCCATTCCCAGTGCAATGGAAACGGAACTGGATGCATGACCGGCTACAAACGCATCGCTTTTGCTTTCAGACGGTTTTGGGAATCCTGCGATTCCGCCGAACTGCCGCAAATGCGCAAAATCCGCCTGGCGTCCTGTGAGCAGCTTATGGACATAAGACTGATGCCCGACATCAAATACCAGACGGTCTTTATTTGTGTCAAATACGGTCTCCAGCGCCACAGACAGCTCAACGACACCCAGATTGGAAGCCAGATGGCCACCGGTCTTTGCCACATGGGAGATCAAAAATTCCCGGATCTCGCCGCAAAGCTGCTCCTGCTGCTCCGGATCCAGTGCAGCAAGATCGCTATGACCGTTGATTCTATCTAAAATACGCACAGTTGTACACAACCAATCACTTTGATTTCTTTTTCTTGAAGAATTCCGGCATATGGCGCAGGGTATAAATCAGCTTTCCGACGGTGTGAACAATTTTTGTGCAGGAATTCACCGCAAAGGTCTTGCCGATGGCCTTACCGCCAACAGTCAGGCCCGCGACCAGTGCAGAAAGAACCAACGAAACCATATTTGGCCACGCAAATTCAAAATTCTGCACGATCTGCACCGCGACAGTTGCCGAAGCGGAACCTGCTACAACGCCGCAGATATCGCCCACCACATCGTTGCATATGGAGCTGACCCGCTCTGCGTTGCGCAAAAGGCTGATGGCCTCCAACGCGCCGGGAACTTTCCGGGCAGCCATGGAATGGAAGGGCTTTTCGTCTGCAGATGCCACTGCCATACCGATCACATCGAAAACGATGCCGATCAGCACGATGGTCAAAAGGATCACAAATGCAACGACGATCCCGCTTGCTGCCATGATCTCATCGGAGACGAGGGAAATGGTGCCGGAAATAAAAATCGTGACAAAGAAAATCGTAACGACCCAGCGGATCGTTTTGTTCCGCTCCTTCTTTAGAGCAGATGGGTCAGATTTAGACACAGGAATTCTCCTTAGTTTTTATAAAAATGACGGCAGCAGACAGGATAAATCTTACGGCTTAGGTCGGGTTGGTTTTCCCCGGACAGAACCTGCCGTTGCCGCGCAGGCCGTTTCCGTTTGATCCGTCCGTTCAAGCGTTGCCAAAATGAATACCCGATTGCCAC
>JAZNGJ010000088.1:0-9278 GCA_045576415.1 Faecousia sp.
GGCACCGTTTCCGTACCCAGCGAGGCCTTCATGGCCGTGCTGAAGCTGGACGAGGACTAAGGGAGGTTTCTCATGCCACTGATCACCAAGAAAAACAAAGCCCCTCTGGGCATTTATATCCATGTCCCCTTCTGCCGCAGCAAGTGCCAGTACTGCGACTTTTATTCCCTGACCACCAAGGATGATCACCTGCTGGACGGCTATCTGGATGCTGTCTGCGACCACATCAAGGAAGCCGGTGCCCTGGCACCCAACTACAAGGTGGATTCCATCTTCTTCGGCGGCGGTACCCCCAGCTTCTTCGGAGCGGACGGCATCGCCACCATTCTCACCACCATCCGCCGGAATTTTGATGTGGCATCGGACGCGGAGATCACCTTTGAGGCCAATCCCGATTCCGTTTCGCCCAGATTGCTGCGGAAGCTGCGCAGCGAGGGCTTTAACCGGGTCAGCCTGGGCGTGCAGTGTGACGACGATGCCATCCTTGAAAAGATCGGCCGGCCCCATGATTATGAGCAGGCGGTCAGCGCGGTACAGAAGATCCGCAAGGCGGTCTTCAAGAACCTTTCTCTGGATCTGATCTACGGTCTGCCGGGGCAGACGCTGGAAAGCTGGCAGGAAACGCTGCGCCATGTGCTGGACTTAAAACCGGAGCATATCAGCTGCTATGGACTTAAGGTGGAAGAGGGGACACCGCTTTACACCTGCCGGGACTTTATGAACCTGCCGGATGACGATCTGCAGGCGGATATGTATCTTGCCGCGGTGGAAATTCTGCGGTCAAAGGGCTACCGGCAGTATGAGATCTCCAATTTCTGCCGCCGCAACAATGAATCCAGACACAACCTCAAATACTGGTCCGGCGGCGAATATCTGGGCTTCGGCCCCGATGCCAGCTCCGATTTTGCCGGCAAGCGGTTCAAGATCATCCGGGATCTTCACGGATATATCGACGGCGTCCAAAACGGCGGGCAGGTGCTGGAGGATATTCAGGATGTGCCCAAGCGGGAGCGGGCCGGCGAGTATCTGATGATGCGGCTGCGCACCACTATGGGCATCAATGCCGAGGAATACGAAAAGAAGTTTCTGCTGCCCTTTGCGCCGCTGGAGGAGGCACTGGAAGCGTGCCGCGGCCGGGGCCATGCCCTGAAGGGCGACGGCGGCAGCTGGCGGCTTACGGCGGAGGGATTCCTGCTGTCCAATTCCATTATTTCGGATCTGCTGCTGATTCAGGAAAGATCCGAACCTCTGGCGAAAAGAAGATAAATAATAAGGCTCCCCTTGTCAGGGGAGCTGGCAGCCCGGCAGGGCTGACTGAGGGGTAGTCTCTCCCCCCAGTCTCACTGCGTTCGACAGCCCCCTCGTCAGAGGGGGCCATTTGTATATTATTGGGCTTACGCTTCTTTGATCAGCTGGGCAAATACCGGCAGGCTCCTTTGGATCATGTCATAGCTGACGCAGTAGCAGATCCGGAAGTAGCCGGGGCAGCCGAAGCCACCGCCGGGCACCACCAGCAGATCCTTTTGCTTGGCCTTTACGGAGAAGGCGTTGGCATCGCCGCCGGGTGCCTTGATGAACAGGTAGAAAGCGCCGTCTGGTTTGGCCATTTCGTAGCCCATGGCGGTCAAGCCCTCGTAGAGAGCCTTGCGGTTGCGGTCATAGGCCGCAAGATCGGGGCGAAGATGCGTACACCGTGCAATAACCTTCTGCAGCAGCGAGGGCGCGCAGACATGGCCTGCCGCTCTTGCCGCGCCGGCAACGGCGGCGTAGATGGCAGCGCTGTCCGTGGCGGTTTCGGGAACATACACATAGCCGATGCGTTCGCCGGGCAGAGAAAGGGACTTGGAATAGGAGTAGCAGATGATGGTGTTGGGGTAGATCTTGGGAATAAAGGGCGCGTAAGCGTCGCCGTAGACCAGCTCCCGGTAAGGCTCATCGGACACGATATAGATGGGGTGGCCAAACTCGGCGCTCTTGCGGGTCAGCAGGGCTGCAAGGGCCTGCAATGTTTCCTCGGTGTAGACCACGCCGGAGGGATTGTTGGGGGAATTGACGATGATGGCAGCGGTGTTTTCCGTCAGCATGCTTTCCACCGCGTCAAAGTTGATCTGGAAGCCGGGCACATCCGGCGGAACCACCTTAAAAGCGCAGCCTGCCTCTTCGGCAAAGGGCTTGTACTCGGGGAAATAGGGGGCGATGGCCAGAATTTCCGCCTTTTCCACCGCCAGTGCCCTGAAAACTGCCACCAGCTCCGGTGCAGCGCCGCAGCCGATGAAGAGATTCTGGGGCTTTACGCCGGCATCATAGCGCCGGTTTAAGTCGTCGGCGATGGCCTGCCGGGTGGCAAGATCGCCCACTGCGGAGGTGTAGCCATGAACAGCCAGAGAATCGGTATCCGCGAGGATATCCCGGATAGCCTGATTCACTTCCGCGGGAGCGGGGATCGAGGGGTTGCCTAGGCTGTAATCGTAGACATTTTCATTGCCCACGATGGCGGCGCGGCTGCGGCCGTATTCAAACAGCTCCCGGATGCAGGACCGGTTGGAGCCTAAAAGATAAGCGTTCTGGTTGTACATAGTATGTCCTCCTTGTTTGGTTCGGATATAAATGATCGTTTCGCTTAGTAAGCGACGCACTAAAAAAGAAGCATGTCATTGCGAGGGCAGCTGTGCTGCCCGTGGCAATCTCCCGGTACCATCCATAGAACTGCTGTGCAAGACCGGAGATTGCACCAGGAGATTCCCACGGCCCCTTGGGGCCTCGGAATGACATGGTAGACGGAAGATAGTCGCATCATTTGTTCTGCTGCTGTAAACGATCATTTACAGATAAAGCGGTTGCTTGGGGTCATAGCCCTGGGGTTTATAAGTAACGGAGCCAATGGGCTTGCCGTCGATACCAAATTTCGGGTGGTAGCCAAATAGGTTTACATAATTCAGGAGATCATCCTTTTCTGCTTCCATTTTTTCCATGACAGCCACCGTTGCCAGCACATCGTCCACGGCCCGGTGGGAGTTTTTGACTTTTCCGGCAAGACCGTAAGCATCGATGGCATTGCACAGCTTGTGGGGATAGCTGCGGCGGTCTTTGTAAACCGTCAGCAGATCCAGCTTGTCCTTGCCCTTGAGAATGGGCGGGTCGCCGCTGCGCAGCAGCAGGTAGAACAGAAAACTCAAGTCAAAGTGAGCGTTGTAGGCCAGCAGCAGTGTGTTTCCGGCGAACATTTCTGCGATATCCCGGCAGACACGCTCTTTGGAGATGCCTTTTTCCAGAATGTCCATGGTGGAGATGCCCGTCAGCTGCTCGATCTTCGGCGGCACGGCGTTGCCGGGAGTCAGGGAAACGAGCTGGTCATATTCCTGCACCACTACGGCCTTGCCGTCCTTCTGCTCTACCACCACGGCGGCAAACTCGATGATCTCGTCCCGGGAAAAGAACAGTCCCGTAGTTTCCGTATCAAATAAAACCAGCCGGTCGTATTTTTCAAACAGGGTTTCAAATGCCATGTCATTCACCTCTCGCCAGCTTGAGTGCCCGGCGGAATTTGCTTCTTTCTTCCGGTACAAGGCCGTATTTTGCAGCCAATGCGTTGGCATAAGCCACCGCTTCCTCCCGGCTGCCGGATTTCAGCTCTACTTCCACCTCGCACAGCGGTTCTTCCTTGTTACCGCCGATCAAAACGCCCCGATCCAGCGCAAGCTCCACTACGCAGTTTTCCGCTTCGACGGTTTTCGCCAGACGGGTAAACCGGGCACCGCAGACGGCAATGATACCGCCTTTCGTCAAAAATTGCAGGTCGACAGGGCAACCGAGTTTACATAAAACTGGGATTGCGGCTTCGATATTGGCACACTCCGTTTCCCATTCACCCCGTGCGCCATCGGCTTCCGGCGTTTTTACGGTACAGACGGAAGTGCCGTTTTCCAAGCGGCTGCGCAAAGTGATCCGCCGGGCAGCCAGCGCGCCGTCAGCCGTATCATAGTAGGTGGTTTCCATGGCGATGGGGGAAAAACCGCCTAAATTTTCCGCGATGGCAGCCTGCTGCGCCGGTGCGGCGGTGTATTTCAGTTCAAATTCTGCTCCCATAACGCTCTCCTCGGGGGTAATTTATCATATTATACACCCAGTGCTGCCAGTATGCAAGAAACTTTCTCGCAAAACCGATTCCGACAAAATAAGATATGGCCTCCGTGGTAGGATTTGTATGAAGAATCGGGAAAGGAAAGTGGTACGAATGATGGTTTCACTGGGGGTCTATGTCCGGCGGGGGCAGCGGATCATGAAGCGGTGGCTTTTGGATCCCAGAGTACATACGCTGGCGCAAAGCGCAGCCTACCTGCTGGCCGGCTTCGGCATGAGCGCCGCCAGCCTGGCAAACCGCTGTCAGCCCCTGGCATTGGGCATGCTGTGTGCCGGATCCGGATGGCCGGCGCTGCTGATGGCTTCCGGGAGCATGGTGGGGTATCTTTTTTTCTGGGGAAGCGCCGGGGCCCAGGGGGTCGTGTGGATCATGGCCGGTGTTCTGGCGGCTACGCTGCTGGGCGGGCGGCAGTTTCTGAGGGATACACCGCTGCTGATGCCGGCCCTGTCCGCTCTGATCGTGGCGGCGGTGGGGCTTTTATTTCAGGTTCTGCGGCAGGATACCACACCGGTTGCCCTGTACCTGCTGCGGATCGCCGTGGCTGCGGTGACCACAGGCGTGTTTTCCGTGGCGGCAGAGCGACGGGATCCGGTGGTGGATTGGGTGGTCAGCGCGCTGGCCGTTCTGGCGCTGGCCCAGATCAGCATCACGCCCTATGTGGGGCTGGGTTACATAGGAGCCGGGCTCCTCGCCTGCGTCGGTGCCTTTCCGGCGGCGGCACTGGCAGGCTTGGCGCTGGATCTCGGTCAGATCACCCGGGTGCCCATGACGGCGGTGCTGAGCCTGGCATATCTGCTGCGGCTGCTGCCTTGGGGGCCCAAAAAGCTGTATTACGGCGCGCCGGCAGCGGTATATTTTCTGGTCATGGGACTGTGCGGAATCTGGGATCTGACGCCGCTGGCAGGCTTGGTATTGGGCGGCCTTGGGGCGCTTTTGGTGCCGGCGAAACCGGATCTTTCCCACCGCCGGGGAGAGACCGGGGTGGCGCAGGTGCGGCTGGAAATGGCCTCCGCGGTATTGCGCCAGGCAGAGGATCTGATGAGCAGCGTGGAAGAGACCGCCATTGATGAAGCGGCGCTGATTACCCGGGCAGCGGAGCGGGCCTGCGGCAGCTGCCCCTGCCGGAAAAGCTGCAAGGAAAAGCCCGGGCAGATGCCCACATCCCTGCTGCATAAGCCCCTGGGCAACGGGGACGATCTGCCGACCCACTGCCGGAAGTCCGGCCGGCTCCTCCAGGAGCTGCGGCGCAGCCAGGAGCAGCTGCGGTCCATTCGGGCGGACCGGGACCGGCGGCAGGAATACCGCTGGGCAGTGGTGCAGCAGTACAATTTCCTCTCGGAATATCTGCAGGATGTGGCTGATTCCCTGGCGCAGCGAAAGAATCCGCCCCAGCAGTGGTATCAGCCGGAGGTAGCCGTGTGCACCGCCAGCCGGGAAAGCGTCAACGGCGACCGCTGCCTGTGGTTTGCCGGTGTGGAATGCCGGTACTATATTCTGCTGTGCGACGGCATGGGCACCGGAGAGGAAGCGGCCCGGGAGGGCAGGCAGACCGGCACCATGCTGCGAAAGCTTTTGGCGGCGGGGTATCCGGCGGAGTATGCCCTGCGGACGGTGAACAGCCTGTGCGCGCTGCAGGGCAAGGCGGGGATCGTGACCATAGATCTGGCGGAGCTGCGGCTGGATACGGGGAAGGCTGTGCTCTATAAATGGGGGGCAGCGCCTTCCTATCTGATCTCCCGGGGGGAGCCGATAAAAATCGGGACAGCCACGCCACCGCCGGGGCTGTCGGTAACCGAAGCCAGAGAAACGGTGGAGCGGCTGTCCCTGCGCCGGGGAGAGACGCTGGTTTTGCTCAGCGACGGCGCGGGCAGAGAGGAGGACCTGCACCTTCGCTGGGAGCGGGCCGGGGAGCCCGTCAGTGAATTGGCGTCACGGATCTTGGAATCCAGCCAGGCAGACGGCAGCGACGATGCCACTGTCGCGGTGGTTCGCCTGATTTCGTCGCCTGCGTCAACATAATACCATGGGATGCCCACGAAATCTGTCGAAACACAAGATGTGGGATAATAATTTGCGGAAATACCACAAGATTTTGGATTCTCTGCCGATTCGGTACGATAAATGATTGTTTATGCGATTTTCTCCTAGTAGCCTTGTAGGGCGGGGG
Organism: Faecousia sp.; assembly: GCA_045576415.1. Taxonomy (GTDB): domain Bacteria; phylum Bacillota; class Clostridia; order Oscillospirales; family Oscillospiraceae; genus Faecousia. Next base: position 6,309 of record JAZNGJ010000088.1, read on the forward strand.
CTTGCTCCCGCCGCCGATACGCGCCAGATTTTTCGGCGGGACCAAGGCCCCGCCCTACGTTATCTGTCGTACTGATACGCTAAACGATCATTTACCGCAAAAAGCACCGCCGCTGGTTTTCAGCGGCGGTGAGCTTATTTTTGGGATTCCAGGGCTTCCAGATGCTTCTTCAGCACAATATTGATATACTGTGACAGGGAGCGGTCATCCAATTCCGCCTTCTGGCGGATCTTCTCCAGCAGATCGTTGTCTATGGTAATACTGATTTTCTCTTTCAATGGTCGCATATAGCAGATCACCTCTGCGGATAGTATACCATTGTATATGATTCAGCATTGACAATTCGCTCTAAGTAGGATAAACTACTACCAAAAGGAGGCGAAAATATGAGAGTTGGTGATTTTAAGCCTTTATTTGGCAGAAACATCCGTTATCTGCGTACTCTTTGCAGAATGTCACAGCGGACCTTGGGACATCTTTCCGGTGTCCCTGCCCACGAGATCAAGGTGCTGGAGAATGCCGTTGGCGTGGTGCATCTGGATTCTGTCGTTTTTTTGCGCATCCTGCAGGTGTTTGGCGTAGAGATGGCGGATGTGATGGACCGGGACCTGCAGAAAGAAAACTACCGGCTTCCTCTCTATGAAGATGCCTATTATCCCGCCGTATTTGAAGACCGCAGTATGCTATAAAAGCACCGCCGCTGATTTTCAGCGGCGGTGTTGGTATTATGCAGCCAAAGCAAAGGCGCTGTAGGCCGTGGGGACATAGGGTGTGGGATTATAGTTGGAGTTGCTGCTGTAGGAACCGCCGCCGGTGATATTGCCAAAGGTCTTGCCCCAGCCGCCGTAGTAATTCAGATATTCCTGAAAGTCGTTATAGTGATTGTTGGTGTAGAAAACATACACCTCGTCCGGTGCGTAAGTGCCGTCGCCGTTTAAGTCCTGCCGGGTATATACGATTCTTGCGGCGCCCCGGGTGATGGTGCTGCCGTTGTTGTACAGTTTGGATGTATAACCTGGCGTTACGGTGCCGGTGGTGCCGATGTCCATTTCGTAGTACCGCAGATCACCGCCGCAGCCCTTAATATCGGGAAGCTCCGGTTCGTAAGGGTATTTGTCCGTATTGCCGGTGAAATAGGAGTGGTTCAGCCGCAGATATTTGCCCCAGGGGTTGGTGGTGGGATCGCCGCTTTTTTTGGAAACATAGTTGGCGGGCATTTCGCCGTCACCGCCGAATGCGTACATATAGGCAGCCACTTCCTCCAGGGTGATATAGCCGCCGCCCCGGTAGATCCGCATCACTTCCTTGCCGGAAGCGTCGATCACGATGTAAGTATTGCCGTTGTCCGCATAGTAGCAGGCGGTGTTGCGGATGTAGGAAGCGCCGCTGGTGGGCCGGTTTGCCGCCGGCACGGTGTCGGGGCCGGGAACCTCCAGAGAGCCGGAGAGGAAGCCGTGCTTGGAGCGGTAGCAGGCATCGGCATAGCTGGTGGCCGGCGTATAACTGGCATAAAAAACATCCTTGGACATGCCGACATAAGGATCCGACTGGGGGATCTGCTGCTGCACGCCGGCGTTGGGCGCATCGGGCTGCGTCTGCTGGGGAGAATCGGCATCGGGCTTCAGCCAGGCGGAAAGGATCGAGATGACGATCAGGGCCGCCGCCAGCGCAAGTGACCATTTTTTGTTCAGTTTCATAGCATAACCTCGCATATTGCTGATAATGAGACTATTGTAGCGAAACCGGCAGGGAAAGTCAATTCCGCAAAAGCAAAAACACCGCCGCTGAATATCAGCGGCGGTGTACGTTCAATTACTGGTTCTCCATTTCCTTCAGTGCGTCCTTGCGGCTGAAGTTGGCGCGGCCCTTCTCATCGAAGCCCATGAACTTGACCCAGGTCATGTCGCCCAGATTCAGGACATCCTCGACCTTTTCTACGCGGCGGTTCTCCAGCTTGGAGATATGCACCATGCCGTCGTGACCGGGAGCGATCTCAACGAAAGCACCGATGGGCAGGATGCGAACGACCTTGCCGTAGTACAGCTTGCCCACCTCGGGGACGAAGCAGATGTCGTCGACCATCTTCTTGGCGGCGTAGGCGCAGGCGGAGTCGACAGCGGAGATGAACACGGAGCCATCGTCCTCGATGTCGACCTTGGCACCGGTCTCGGCGCAGATCTTCTGGATGGTCTTGCCGCCGGAGCCGATGACCTCGCGGATCTTCTCCACGGGAATCTTCATGGAGATCATCTTGGGGGCGTACTCGGAGACCTCGGCGCGGGGCTCGGCGATGCAGGGCAGCATGACCTCGTTGAGGATCTGCAGACGGGCAACGCGGCAGCGCTCCAGAGCGTCGGCAATGATCTCCATAGTCAGACCCTTGTTCTTCAGGTCCATCTGGATGGCGGTGACGCCCTCGGTGGTACCGGCGACCTTGAAGTCCATCTCGCCGTGGAAGTCCTCAACACCCTGAATGTCGGTGAAGGTTCTCCACACACCGGTCTCGTTGTCGGTGATCAGACCGCAGGAGATGCCGGCGACAGGACGGCGGATGGGAACACCGGCGTCCATCAGAGCCAGAGTAGAGCCGCAGATGGAGCCCTGAGAGGTGGAACCGTTGGAAGACAGAACCTCGGACACCACGCGGATGGCGTAGGGGAACTCCTCCACGGGAGGAATGACGGGCAGCAGAGCCTTCTCAGCCAGCGCACCGTGGCCGATCTCGCGGCGGGAGGTGGAGCGGGCAGCACGTGCTTCGCCGGTGGAGAAAGAGGGGAAGTTATAGTGGTGGATATAGCGCTTGGTATCTTCGGGGTAGATGGTGTCCAGCTTCTGGGCAGCGCTCAGGGTGTTCAGGGTGCAGATGCTGAGAACCTGGGTCTGACCGCGGGAGAACAGGCCGGAGCCGTGAACTCTGGGCAGAACGCCGACTTCAGCGTCCAGGGGACGGATGTCATCCATGCCGCGGCC
>JAZNGJ010000089.1:0-3309 GCA_045576415.1 Faecousia sp.
CTTTCTGCAGTTTTAGGGCACACTCTGTGTGTTTCCCAAGAAACTGTTCTGCGTAGTTCCGTGCGTTCGTGTTGCGTGTATAGACCACATGGAATGCATGAGGTTCTGTGATTCCGTCCAGGGTAAATGTACCGATGTCACTTTCATTGGTAACAACGGACTGGTACATAAAGCTGATACCGATTCCGCTGGCAACCAAGGCCTTGATGGAGACAAAGCTGCTGATGGATACTTCTCTGTAAAAGTCACTCAGTTCATATCCGGATGCATTCAGACGCTCTTCAAAGATGCGGCGCGTACCGGAGCCCTCTTCTCGGACAATAATTGTCTGGCTCAGCGAGTCCTCAATTGCAACCTGTTTTCCGCATAAGGGGCTGCTCTTTGCGCAGATCCCCACAAAGGGTTCCATCCGCAGCAAATAGGAATCGTATTTGGTTTTACTGAAAGTACCTTCAATAACCGCAAAGTCCAGTTGATTCTCGTCCAACATTTGCAGCAGATGCGTGGTGTTATCCACCACAAGGGAAATCTCGTGACTGGGATCACGGAGATAGTCTTTGATGGCATCGATCAGCACATAGTCGCCGATGGTCTTGGTTGCACCGATCCGTAACTTCAAGCGCTTCTTATCTGCAATAGCCAGCTGTAGTTCCTCAAATTGGTATTGATGAGAGATTGCGTACCTCTCCAGTAGCAGGCATTTTTCGGTTTTATGCAGGGTATGGCCATCGTAAGTAAAGAGTTTCGTCTGCAGCGATTGCTCCAAAGCTTGGATTTGCTTGGTTACCGCTGGCTGAGAAAGGTGAAGGCGCTCCGCCGCCAGTCGGTAATTCATCGTTTGGCAGAGTGTCAGAAATGTATGCAGTTTCGGATCCATATCGCCCCTCCGATAAATTTATGGAATTGACACATTCCGTATAATAACTTCATTTTATCACAGTTCCATGGTAAGATAAAGAAAAACTTCAAAGGAGTACCATTATGAATCTGAAAACAAAAGAACATCTACTGTTTCTGCTGGGCGTTGCCATCTGCTTTGCAGTAGCTGGACTGTCCGTGCTTTTAGAAAAACTGATTCCCGGAGAACTTCTGGGCGCATCCATCATCGCCTTGTTTATGGGTACGATCATCAACAGCTTTTTCCATCCGGCCTGGATCAAGCCGGCGCTGAAGTTTACCTCCAAAAAAGTGCTGAAGGCAGCCATCATCCTTCTGGGCGCATCTCTGTCCGTCAGCACCATTCTGTCCGTTGGTAAGATGACATTCTTTGTGATGATCTTCACCTTTGCCATGTGCTTTGGCGGCGGCTATTTCATCCGCAAGCTGTTTGGCCTCAACTGGAAGCTGAGCAACCTGATCTCTGCCGGTACCGGCATCTGTGGTGGGTCTGCCGTAGCAGCCATTGCACCGGTCATTGACGCTGATGACAAAGACATTGCCTTTGCCATGTCCTCCACCTTCCTTTTCGATATGGTGATGATCGCGCTGTATCCCCTGATGGGCAAGGCATTGGGTATGTCCGACATTGCCTACGGCATTTGGGCAGGTACTTCCGTGAACGACACCGCCAGTGTGGTGGCTTCCGGCTATGCGTTTTCCGAAGCTGCCGGCGATTTCGCCACCATGGTCAAGCTGACCCGAACCATTGCCATCATTCCCACTGTGCTGGTATTTGCCTGGATCGGTGTTCGCATGAAAAAGAAAGAAATGCAAGCCACCGGGGATGGCAAGAAAGTGAACATGATGAAAATCATTCCATGGTTCATTGGCGGATTTCTGCTGCTCGCTATCGCAAACAGCATCGGTTTCATTCCTGCCGCTGTGTCCGGCGTCATGAAAACCGCCAGCAAATTCCTGATGGTCACCGCACTGGCTGCCATCGGCCTGAGCACCAGCATTACTGATTTCAAGAAAGCCGGACTGAAGCCTATGTTCTACGGCGTCACAATTGACACTCTGGTCACATTGACGGCACTGGTTGTCATATGGTGTATGGGATTGATGTAAACACCCAGGTTAGATTACGCACCTCCTTTTCTCGAGAGACAACGAACGAGGTTTTTACTATATTTTAGTAAAAACCTCGTTGTTTACAAAAAATTCACAATTAAGGGAATAAAATGGGCAGATCTCTCGAGAAAATCTCGAAAAATCTGCCCAAAACGCTCTGTAATTAAGTTCAAATCCGGTCGAACACCTCGCTGACGGGGGTAGGTATCTATTTATCCCACTTGCTCATCCGGGTACGAAAAAACCCAGAAACCGTTGTGGTTTCTGGGTTTCCAAGGTGGTATCTATTTGTACCCCTCAATATGGCATTTCCGACCGATTTAGATACGGAAACCTTCTTATCAAAAAATGCCCCTGTTATATTTGAATTGACCATAAAGAATGAGAACCAGGCCGATGACAAGACCGATAACCATAAGGACAGAACTTATTTCAGCACTAACAAGCGCCTGTATGATCCCTGCGATTATCAAACTTGCGCCTATGATCAATGTTCCAAGCCCCACGACAAAGCAGTACGCCTTTTGATTCTCTTTGGTCACCTTACGGCGATTATACCAATGAATCGAGGCTATGTTGCCACTCATATTAAATATTCCCAGTACAGCTATAATCGCACCTAAGCCCAACAATTCCAACACATCTCTCAGCGGAGCAATAAAAATATAGCCCAAAATAAACAGACCGATTAAAACACCGATTACCAGACCGATAATTGCATTCTTTTGCTGCGCGATCGTTTTATTTTTGGACACGAGGGTTTCCGCGCTGCTTTTGTCTGGAATAAATTCAGCAATGTTTACGTTAAAATATTCCGCAAGCATTTTTAGAGATTCGTCGTTTGGAAGCCCGAGCCCGTTTTCCCATTTCGCCACTGCTGACCTGCTGATATGAATATCTTCGGCAAGCTTGGTTTGGGATATACCTTTCTGCATACGAAGTTCCTTTAGCTTTTCAGAAAACTCCATGATTTCACCTCCGTGTTATCATGCTTATTCTAACATATAATCGTATTTATGGCTGTTACTTTTCTCCGTCACGATGTTACTTCTTCGGAAACATTGTCCAAAACGGTGGGGTATTTAGTTCAGTTCCTCTGTCATCCATTTTCAACGGTAGGTATCTATTTTTCGCAACCTCAAAATGAGCACGAAAAAACCCTGAAACCGTTGTGGTTTCAGTGTTTTCGGGCGATGTATCTAAATTGGTCGCCAACCATGGCAGTTCCGACCGATTTAAATACGTCGTTCGCATATAGTTTTAGGCTGTCAATTGCTGTTCTGATAATTGCGGATATCA
>JAZNGJ010000090.1:0-21667 GCA_045576415.1 Faecousia sp.
GTCGCTGGATATGGGCAATGTGGTCGTTGAGGGCGATGTATTCAACGTAGAGCACCGGGAACTGCCCAAGCGAAAGGCATGGGTAGTTTGCTTTGACATTACGGACTATACCGGCTCCATCCGGGTCAACCGCTTTATGGAGGCGGGGGAGCCTAAGCCCATTCTGGATCATGTGAAGGTGGGCTCTGTGCTGAAGGTCCAGGGTAAGATGGATGTCAACAAATTCGACAACGAAACCATCCTGCGGCCCTATGCCATGCAGCCCGGCTCCATGCCCAAGCGGCAGGACACCGCGCCCGGCGAGAAGCGGGTAGAGCTGCATCTGCACACCACCATGAGTAACATGGATGCGCTGACTAATACCGCAGCTGCCGTTAAGCAGGCCGCCGCATGGGGCCACCGGGCCATTGCCATCACAGATCATGGCGTTGCCCAGTCCTTCCCGGATGCCATGAAAGCGGCGTCCAAGGCCAAGGTTGCCGGAACGGATCAGAATATTAAGATCCTTTATGGCTGCGAAGGCTACTATGTCAACGATGTGGATGACCGGATCGTTGTGCATGGCAGCCGCAATATGACCTTTGATGAAGAATTTGTCGCATTCGATCTGGAAACTACCGGCCTTTCTGCCAAGAACGACCGGATCATTGAGATCGGTGCTGTTATAATGAAAAACGGGCAGGAAATTGACCGTTTTCAAACCTTTGTGGATCCCGGGCGAGTGCTTGAACGCAAGATCGTGGAGCTGACCGGCATCACGCAGGATATGCTGATTGGTGCGCCCAAGATCAATGAGGTGCTGCCGAAATTCTTGGAATTTGTTGGTGACCGGGTGCTTGTTGCCCACAATTCTGACTTCGATACCGGCTTTATACGCGCGGAATGCCAGCGGCAGGGCATCGCCTATACCTTAACTGCCGCGGACACTTTGATCCTTTCCCAGAATCTGATGACCCAGCTGAATAAGCACAAGCTGGATATCGTTGCCAATGCGCTTAGCTTGCCGGAATTCAATCACCACAGAGCTGCCGACGATGCGGTGATTTGCGGCCTCATTATGGCGAAATTTATGCAGATGCTGGAAGACGAACATGATATTCATGACCTGCAATCCATCAATCCGGCCATGACCCGGCTGCGTGCCAAGGGCCGCGTTATGGACAGGCAGGCCCGGCATATCATTCTCTTTGCCAAGAACCAGACCGGTTTGCGGAACCTGTACCACTTGATTTCCGACGCCAATCTGAAATACTTCAAGCGTGTTCCCCGGATTCCCAAGTCGCTGCTGATGGAGCTGCGCGAAGGTTTGATCATTGGCTCTGCCTGTGAAGCCGGTGAATTGTTTCAGGCTGTTTTGGATCATAAGAGTGACGACGAACTGAAGCGAATCGCTTCTTTCTATGATTTTCTGGAGATCCAACCTCTGGCAAATAACCGCTTTATGCTGGCGAAGGGCATGGCAAAGGACGATGAGGAGCTGCGGGAGTTTAACCGCACCATCGTGCGGATCGCCGATGAGCTGGGCAAGCCTGTTGTTGCGACAGGCGATGTGCATTTTCTCCATCCGGAAGATGAGATCTTCCGCCATATTCTGCTGGCTACTAAGGGCTTTGAGGACTGCGACCGGGATAATCCGCTGTATTTCCGTACGACTGATGATATGCTGGAGGAGTTCTCTTATCTCGGTGCTGAGAAAGCCTATGAGGTCGTGGTTACAAATACCAATTATATTGCGGACATGTGTGAAACCCTGCGCCCCGTGCCTCATAATCTGTTCGCGCCAAAGATCGAGAATTCCGTTGAGGATCTAAAATCTCTGGTTTACGGAAAATTCCATCGGCTTTACGGTGATAATCCACCGGAACTGATGGTCAAGCGTGTGGAAACGGAGCTGAATGACATCATTTCCTGCCACTATGATGTGATCTATATGTCTGCCCAGAAGCTGGTGCAGAATTCACTGGAGCATGGCTATCTGGTCGGCTCCCGCGGTTCTGTCGGATCGTCTATCGTTGCCTATATGTCCGGTATCACGGAGGTCAATTCCTTCCCGCCCCACTACCGCTGCCCCAACCCTGAATGCAAGCACACCATTCTGGAAGTTCCCAAGGGCTACAACTGCGGCGCTGACCTGCCGGATGCGATTTGCCCCAAGTGCGGTGCCAAAATGGAGAAGGACGGTTTTAATATTCCTTTTGAAACCTTCCTTGGCTTTGGCGGCGATAAGGTTCCGGATATCGATTTGAATTTCTCCGGTGAGTATCAGGCTGACGCCCACGCGTATTGTATTGAAATGTTCGGAAAATCCCATGTTTTCCGGGCAGGTACTATTGGTACCGTTGCGGAAAAGACCGCATTCGGTTATGTAAAGAAATATCTTTCCGAACGGAACATTTCAGCCACCCGTGCAGAGGAAAACCGTCTGGCTTCCGGCTGTGTCGGCGTCCGCCGGACGACCGGCCAGCACCCCGGTGGACTGGTGGTCATCCCGCAGGAAAATGAGATCTGGGATTTCTGTCCTGTTCAGCATCCGGCTGATGACCCCAATGCCGATCAGATCACCACCCATTTTGAATATCACTCCATGGAAGAAAATCTTCTGAAGCTGGATATGTTGGGTCACGATGACCCTACTATGATCCGCATGATGGAGGATATGACGGGCGTGGATGCCAAGACCATTCCGTTGGATGACAAGGATACCATGTCCATTTTCACCTCCAGCAAGGTGCTTGGCTATGAAGATGACAAGATCCTCGGCCCCACAGGCGCGGTTGCCGTTCCGGAATTTAATACCCGCTTCACCCGTGGCGTTCTGCTGGATACTATGCCGACGAAATTCGATTTCCTTGTCCGTATTTCCGGTTATACCCACGGCACGGATGTGTGGCTGGGCAATGCCCGTGATCTGATCACCTCTAAGACTGCTACTGTTGACGGAACCATTGGCTGCCGTGACGACATCATGATCTATCTGATCTCCTGCGGCCTGCCGGAGAAACGAGCCTTTAAGATCATGGAATCCGTTCGTAAAGGCAGGGGACTGCCGGATGGCGCGGAACAGGAAATGATCGACGCCGGCGTGCCGGACTGGTATATCGGTTCCTGCAAGAAGATCAAGTATCTGTTCCCCAAGGCCCACGCTGTTGCCTATGTTATGATGGCGTTCCGCATTGCGTGGTTTAAGGTCTACCATCCGCTGGCGTTTTATTCGGCGTATTTCTACCGCCGCAGCCAGAAAGGCGGCTTTGATGCGGTATTGATGACCCAGGGCATGGATGCAGTCCTTGCCAATATCGACGCCATTGAGAATAATGAGAATGCTACCGATAAGGATGAGGATCTGCTGACCACATTGGAAGTGGCATATGAGTATTATCTGCGTGGATTTGAATTCCTGCCGATCGATATTTATAAGAGCCATGCAACCAAGTTCCTCATCGTCGATGGTAAGCTTTTGCCGCCCTTTGTATCCATATCCGGTCTCGGAGAAAATGCGGCTTGGGATCTGATGCGCGGCAGGGAAGGCAAGCAATTTCTGTCCATTGAGGAGGTTGCCGCAGCCTGTCCGAAGGTGTCCAAGACCCATATTCAAATGCTGAAGGACGCCGGTGCGTTCGGTGACCTTCCGGAAACCAGTCAGGTCAGTTTGTTTTGATTTAGGAGGTTTGTATGCAAGACATTGGAATGCAGTTTCATATTCGCTGTAAAGAAGGCGACGTAGGCCGCTATGTATTCCTGCCCGGTGATCCGGGACGCTGCGAGTCTATTGCGGCGCATTTTGATAACCCTGTCCATATCGGCATTAACCGGGAGTATAATGTTTGGACCGGCACGCTGCTCGGAGAAAAAGTAAGCGTTTGCTCCACCGGCATTGGCGGTCCCTCTGCTGCCATTGCCATGGAAGAATTGGCGGCTATCGGCGCGGATACCTTTATTCGCATTGGAACCTGCGGCGGCATTCATCTGGATGTCTGCCCCGGAGATGTGGTGGTTGCAACCGGTGCGATCCGTTATGAGCATACCTCTTTGGAATACGCGCCCATCGAATTCCCGGCAGTACCGGACTTCGGTGTTACGGCGGCGCTGAAGGCGGCAGGTGAAGATTTAGGGTATCGTGTGCATACCGGTGTCGTACAGTGCAAGGACTCTTTCTATGGCCAGCACAGCCCGGAAAAATCTCCGGTTTCCTATGATCTTCTGCAGAAGTGGGAAAGCTGGAAACGGCTTGGCGTAAAAGCCAGCGAAATGGAATCTGCTGCACTGTTTGTGGTAGCTTCGGCGCTGAATGTGCGCTGCGGCAGCTGTTTCCATGCTGTGTGGAATCAGGAGCGGGAAAAGGCAGGGTTGTTTATGCCTATGACCGAGGATACATCCGGGGCCATTCGGGTCGGCATCGAAGCAATGAAGCGCCTGATCGCGGCAGACAGAACGAAATGACATACAAAAACTCCCGAAGCGGATGCTTCGGGAGTTTCATTATGCGTTTGATTTCAATTTTACGGGAATCTGAGAAAGGATCACTGCTGCAAAGACCAAAATGCAGCCTGCAAGCTCCCATGGTGCCAGGCGTTCGTTGAGGATCAGCCAGGCGGAAAGCACAGCAAAAACGGACTCGAGACTCATGATCAGAGAGGCTGTGGTAGGCTCAAGGGACTTCTGACCAATGATCTGCAGGGAGTAGGCGGCACCCATGGAAAGGATACCGGCGTAGCAAAGGGGTAGCCAGCAGTTTACGATCGGCTGGATCTGTGGCTTCTCTGTAAAGAACATAAACACAGCGGAAAGCACCGTTACCACCAGTGCCTGAATGCAGTTAAGTCGAATGCTGTCGAGATTTCCCGCAAACCGGTCTACGATAGTGATCTGAACGGCAAATGCAACTGCGCATAGCGCCATCAGAATATCACCGATATTGATCTGTGAAACGCCGACACAGCTAAGCAGATACAATCCGATTACTGCCAGAATGATGCTGATGATTGCAGCAGGGGAGGGCTTGCGTTTTAAGAAAATACCGAGGATCGGAACGATTACAATGTACATTGCTGTAATAAAGCCTGCTTTTCCTGCGTCCGTATATACTAGTCCCACCTGCTGAAGGCTTTGGGCAAAAAATAGGGCACAGCCGCAGATGATGCCGGTTTTCCAAAGCTGCTTATCTGCCCACTTGCGGAAAAAGTGCTTTCTGTCTTTCCTGTCAAGAAGAAAGATAACCGGAAGCAATGCAATAACTGCCAGCAAGCATCGCACTGTCTGGAATGTAAACGGCCCGATCAGGTCCATGCCCGCACTTTGCGCAACAAAAGCGCTGCCCCAAATTACGGTCGCCAGCAGCAGGAGCAGGCTGCCTTTTAATTGTTGTTTCATAATATCACCGCAAGGTAATTTACCATATTGTAAGCGAAAATGCAAGGATTGCTTTTTGTGAAAACGGATGGTATAATATTCAAAAATTATATTTACGGAGGTATACCTATGGAAGAAATCAAGAAGATCGCCCAGCGTGATGAGGTCGCATTGGAAGACAAGTGGGCGACCGAGGATATGTACCCTTCTGATGAAGCGTGGGAAGCCGAACTTGCCACGATCGCTGATGACCAGGCAAAGGCTGTTGCCTTCGCAGGCAAATTGGGAGAAAGTGCGGCAAATCTCTACAACTACCTTAGTGGAGGCGAGCAGAACAGCACCAAGATCAGCCTTCTGGCCAACTACTGCATGCGCAAGGCGGATGAGGATACTCGCAATCCCAAGTATCAGGGCATGGTAGGCAAGTTCTATTCCATCATGGTCGCTTACAGTGCTGCCTGCAGTTTTGATACCCCCGAGATCATGGCTATCTCCGATGAAACGCTGGATCGCTTTTATGCGGAAGAACCCGGTCTGGAGCGCTATCGTCGCTATTTGACCAATATGCGCCGCCGTAAGGCTCACACCCTTTCTCCTGCGGAAGAAAAGCTGCTGGCAGCAGCAGGGGAGATGGCTTCCGCACCCGATGATATCTATGGCATGTTTGCCGATGCAGACATCTCCTTTGAAGATGCAGTGGATACCGAAGGTAACAAGCATCCTCTGCGGCAGGGCAATTTCGTTTCGTATGAGGGAAGCCCCGACCGTGTTCTGCGCAAGAGTGCCTATGAGAACCTGTACGACAGCTTTGCCGCCTTTAAGAATACAGCAGCTTCCTTGCTGAATGCTCAGAATAAGCAGCTGAAGTTCTTCGCGGAAGCCCGTAAATATGATTCCGCTTTTGAAGCGGCGCTGGACAGAACCAATGTTCCCACCTCTGTCTATCTGAACCTCATTGAAGCTGTCCATAAGAATATGGACAAGATGCACCGTTATGTCCGCCTGCGCAAGAAGCTGCTGGGCCTGGATGAGCTGCATTTCTACGATGTGTACACCCCGCTGCTGGCGGATGTGGATAAGAAGATCTGCTTTGCCGACGCAAAGCAGACGGGTTATGATGCTCTGGCACCTCTGGGTGAGGACTACCGCGCTATTTTGAAGCAGGGTTTTGAGAACCGCTGGATCGATGTTTACACCAATGAGGGTAAGCGCAGCGGCGCATACTCTGCCGGTGCGTCTGTCCATCCTTATGTTCTGCTGAACTATACCGGCACCTTGGATAGCCAGTTTACATTGGCACACGAGATGGGCCACGCCCTGCATTCTTACCTGTCCAACAAGACCCAGAATCCCATCGACGCCCATTATGTGATCTTTGTTGCGGAAGTTGCTTCCACCTGCAATGAGGCTCTGCTGATGGAATACCTGCTTTCCAAGACCACGGATAAGAAGGAGCGGGCATATCTCATTAACCACTTCCTGGAACAGTTCAAGGGCACGCTGTACCGCCAGACCATGTTCGCGGAGTTCGAGCTGAATATCGGCCGCATGGTGAAGGAGGGCAAGACCCTGACTGCGGATGTTCTTTGCGCAGAGTATAAGCGCCTGAATGAACTGTATTTTGGACCCGATATGGTCGTGGACGACCGGATCGCTATGGAATGGGCAAGAATTCCCCACTTCTATATGAACTACTATGTATTCCAGTATGCAACCGGTTATTCTGCAGCTATTGCCCTGTCCCGCAAGATCCTGCGTGAGGGTGAGAGCGCTGTTAAGGATTACCTTGCATTCCTGTCCGGCGGCTGCTCCAAGAGCCCCATCGACCTGCTGAAGGGCGCCGGTGTGGATATGACCAGCCCCGAGCCTGTGGATCAGGCCCTGCAGCTGTTTGGCGAGCTGCTGGACGAGATGGAAGCACTGACTGAGGAATAAGAAATGCCGGATATTTATCTTCCAACATTGCACACCTTTGCCATGAATAATATTTTCACCGGTTCCTGGGGCGCGTTTCGTTTTCGGGCAGCCCCTAATGTGGTGATGGCAACGGCAAAGGAAGTGGATTTTGCCCAGTCTACCATCAAAGCGGAATTCTGGCACGGCCCTTTCTGCTACGAGCTGAGCACTATGGAAGGGGAGCAGTCCTTTCCCATGACCGAAGAGGGAAGAACTGCTATGAAAGCGTGGCTGGAATCCAACATTTAATTTTACAAAATTATGCGGGTTTGCCGTAAATACCATTGACATTTTATCATTTTATGGTAAAATACTGACGATATGCAAAGACAATGCGGAAACAAAGCAGATCAGTCTTCATTCAGCGAAAGAGGGACAGTGAGAGCCTCTTATGTTGCCTGCCTGCATGCCACTTCCTGCGTCGCCCGGGATGACCGGGACGGGTGCTCCCGTTACAGAGTGTCTAAGATGTCCCGCATGGGATAATTAGGGTGGTACCGCGATTCACCTCGCCCCTATACTTGGGGCGAGGTGTTTGTTTTTGCCTGAATTTGAATTTACTATGGAGGTAAGATCCAATGAGCAATCCGAAGCCTTACGGCGTTAACGAACTGCGTGAGATGTTCCTTTCTTTCTTCGAGAGCAAGGGCCATCTGCGCCTTCCCAGCTTTTCTCTGATTCCCCAGAATGACGCATCGCTGCTGCTGATCAACTCCGGCATGGCACCCATGAAGCCCTACTTTAAGGGCGAGGTTGAGCCGCCCCGCCGCCGTGTCTGCACCTGCCAGAAGTGTATCCGTACCGGTGACATTGAGAACATCGGCAAGACTGCCCGCCACGGCACCTATTTTGAGATGCTGGGCAACTTCTCCTTTGGCGATTACTTCAAGCACGAAGCCATTGCATGGTGCTGGGAATTCCTGACCAAGACGGTTGGTCTGGATGAAAACCGGCTGTATCCCTCCATTTATGAAAATGATGAGGAAGCCTTCGAGATCTGGACCAAGGAGATCGGCGTCCCTGCTGACCATGTGTTCCGCTTCGGCAAGAAGGACAACTTCTGGGAGCATGGTTCCGGTCCTTGCGGCCCCTGCTCCGAAGTTTACTATGACCGCGGCGAGAAGTACGGCTGCGGCCAGCCCGGCTGTACTGTCGGCTGTGACTGTGACCGCTACATGGAAGTTTGGAATAATGTTTTCTCCCAGTTTGACAATGACGGTCAGGGCAACTATACCGAACTGGTGCAGAAGAACATTGATACCGGCATGGGTTTGGAGCGTCTGGCGGTCGTCTGCCAGGATGTGAACAGTCTGTTTGATGTTGATACCGTTATGAACATCACAAATCATGTTACCGCGATCACCGGCGCTTCCTACGGCCAGAGCACCAAGACCGATGTTTCTCTGCGTGTTATCACGGACCATATCCGCGCGTCTACCTTTATGATCGCCGACGGTGTCCGTCCCACCAATGAAGGCCGCGGCTACGTTCTGCGCCGTCTGCTGCGCCGGGCTGCCCGCCATGGCCGTCTGCTGGGCGTTAAGAAGCCTTTCCTGTTCGAGGTGGTGGAAACTGTCATTCATGAAAATGAGAGCCATTACAGCTACCTGCGGGAGCGCAAGGATTATATCGTCAAGACCGTTCTGACAGAAGAAGAGTCCTTCTGCAAGACCATCGACGGCGGTATGCGTATTTTTAATGAGAAGCTTGCTGAGCACAAGGCAGAGGGTAAGACCGTATTTTCCGGTGAGGATGCCTTCCTTCTGGCGGATACCTACGGTTTCCCCATCGATCTGACGGCCGAAATGCTGGAAGACGAGGGCATGACTGTAGACATGGATAAGTATGTTGAGTGCCGTGAAGAGCAGCGTGTCCGTGCCCGGGAAGCCCGCAAGGCACTGGGCGATCTGGGCTGGGCAGGCATTGATCTGGGTCTGGATACCACGCCTACCAATTTTGTTGGCTATGATGTGAATGCCTGCGAAGCCAAGGTTCTTGCTGTCTGCGTCGGAGAAGAAGTAACCGGATCCATTACCGGAGGCGAAAGCGGTATCATCGTTCTGGATAAGACGCCCTTCTATGCGGAAATGGGCGGTCAGCTGGCTGACCACGGCGTGATCCTGATTGCCGACAGCCGTTTTGAGGTCACAAATGTCCAGAAGGACAAGGGTGATAAATACCTGCACAGCGGTAAGATGGTCAAGGGCACGATCAAGACTGAGGATATCGTCTGTGCTTCCATCGATGTGGAGCGCCGTAAGGCAATCATGCGCGCCCACTCTGCGACCCACCTGCTGCAGAAGGCTCTGACAAGTGTACTGGGTGACCATGTGCATCAGGCCGGTTCTCTGGTGGAGCCTGACCGGCTGCGCTTTGACTTCACACACTATGCGGCTGTGACCTCTGAGGAATTGGCTAAGGTGGATGCTCTGGTGCAGTCTGCTGTGCTGGAGGGATATCCGATCGATACCCGCGTCATGCCCATTGATGAAGCAAAGACTCTGGGCGCAACAGCTCTCTTTAGCGAGAAGTACGGTGACAATGTCCGCGTTGTCAATATGGGTGGCTATTCTATCGAATTGTGCGGCGGTACCCATCTGGACAATACCGCTAAGGTAGGCCCCTTCCGCATCGAGAGCGAGGGCAGCGTTGCTTCCGGCGTACGCCGTATCGAGGCGATCACCGGCAAGGCTTGCCTTGCAGAGATGGAGCTGGCTCGCCAGCGCATTTACGATGCCTGCGTGATCCTTAAGACTAAGCCTGCTGAGCTGGCATCCAAGCTGGAGACGCAGGTGGATGAGATCAAGAATCTGAAGAAGACCATCGAGTCCTTCAAGGCTCGTGAGACCGCCGGTGAAGCGGACCGCTTCCTGTATGGCGCCCGGAATGTCTGCGGCATGCATGTGATTACCGCTGTTGTACCCAATGCCGATCCGGGCAAGCTGCGTCAGATGGGTGACCTTTTGCGGGATAAGGCTGCTGATGTGGTTGCGGTTCTGTCCGCAGTCAACGAAGGGAAGATCACATTCCTGGCAGTTTGCGGCAAGGATGCGGTTGCCAAGGGCATCCGCGCAGGTGATCTTGTAAAGCTTGTCTGCACTACCTGCGGCGGCAGCGGCGGCGGTAAGCCCGATTCTGCCATGGGCGGCGGCAAGGATATTACGAAAGTCGACAATGCACTGGCTATGGTCGATGACTTTGTTTCCTCTAAATTGAACTAAAAAATGTGGGCGCTGCCGCAACCGGCGGCGCCCATTTTTTAGGGGGTCATAGTATGCGAAAACTCATGTTGTTTTCCGTTGGCTTTGCATTGGCATGCGCCTTGGGAGCGTATGTATTTCCGCAGCAGTACCTTTTCTATGGCATTATCGCACTTGCCGCAGGTATTGCTTTGCTGGTTGCCAAGCGCTGGTTCCGGTTGCTTCGCTATCCGGCGCTTTTGTTGATCGCCTTTGCGATTGGTGTGGGATGGTTTGTGGCTTATAACACCGCAATTCTGACAAATGCGAGGAATGTGGATTCTTCGTATGTTGAAACCGAGCTTGCGATCACAGATTACGGTACGGTTACAGATTACGGCAGTACGGTTAGTGCAAATCTATCATTGGAAGATCATACATATCGCGTTACTGTATACTTGCGGGAAACGATTTCCTGCAAACCCGGGGACATATTGCGCGGCATATTTTATTTTCGGTTTACTTCGGATGGCGGTGTTAAGGATCCGACCTATCATCGCGGTGATGGCATTTTTCTGTTGGCGTATCCAGTGGGAGAGATTGAACACATTGAAGCTGATGCCATTCCGTTAAAATATTACCCGGAAACCCTTCGAACACAGATCATCCAAAAAATCGAGTCACTTTTTCCTGCCGATGGGGCAGCTTTTGCAAAGGCGCTTCTCCTGGGTGACCGTTCGGGTATTGGTTATGAAACGAATACTGCTTTTAAGGTAAGCGGAATCAGCCACATCGTTGCAGTCTCCGGACTGCATGTTTCAATTCTGCTTGGAGCTGCTGCCCTGCTGTCCGGAAAACGGCGGATCCTTTTGTTTGTTACGGGAATGCCGCTTCTTGCTTTGTTTGCGGCGGTAACCGGTTTTACGCCTTCTGTTACGAGGGCATGTATCATGCAGGGTATGATGCTGACCGCTATGCTAATCAACAAAGAGTACGATCCGCCCACTGCACTGAGTGCTGCGGCGTTGGTCATGTTGATCGCAAACCCCATGGTGATCATATCCATCAGTTTTCAGTTGTCCTTTACATGCATGATTGGTATTTTTCTGTTTTCCAATCGGATCTATCACTGGATCTTGGATGAAAAGCGGCTGGGAAGCGGAAAGGGAAGTGGGATCATTCCCCGGTTGAAGCGATGGTTCGCCCGGAGTGTTGCTACGACCTTGGGAGCGTCCGTTATGACGACACCACTGGTTGCTATTTACTTTGGTGCTGTCAGCCTTGTTGGCATTCTTACAAACCTTTTGGTCGTTTGGGTAATTGCTTATATATTTTACGGAGTGTTACTGGCTTGCGGGCTCAGCGTTTTCAGTTTGTTTGCAGGCCGGTTACTCGCATGGCTGACTGTATGGCCCATTCGCTTCGTATTGGGAACCTCGCAGTTTCTGTCATCGCTTCCTTTTGCCGCGGTATATACGCAGAGTGTATATGTTGTTGCATGGCTGATCTTTACCTATTTGCTGCTGGCTGTGTTTCTTTGTATGAGGACGAAGCCAGTGCTTGTTTTTGGCTGCATTTCAACTGTGTGTCTTTGTGTATGTCTTGTATTTTCCTGGATGGAGCCGCTGCTGGACCCATGCAGAATGACGGTCTTGGATGTTGGTCAGGGTCAGTGTATTCTGCTGCAAAGTGACGGTAAAACATTTCTGGTAGACTGCGGTGGAAGCAGTGACTGGAACAGTGCCGACAAGGCAGCGGAGACACTGCTGAGTCAAGGGGTCTGCAGACTGGATGGCGTTATTGTTACACATTACGATGAAGATCACGCAGGCGGAATTCCATACCTGCTGACAAGAGTACCGGCAGATACCGTTTACTTACCGGATATTATCGATGAGACAGGTATATCAGCAGACATTCGGGAAATAGCGGAAGACGCTGTGCAAACAGTATCAAATGATCTCCTGCTGAGCTTTGGCAGCACGAATATTACGGTTTTTGGGCCTGAATCTTATAATTTGGAGAACGAAAGCAGTTTGTGTATCTTGTTCCGGCGGGAAAAATGTGATATACTGATTACCGGTGATAGAGGCTCACTGGGAGAAATGCTGCTTCTGCACAGAGCGGATCTTCCTAAATTGGATGTTCTGGTTGCAGGACATCACGGTTCTGCCGGGTCTACCGGCATGGAGCTGCTGCAAAAAACACAGCCGAAATACGTTATGATTTCAGCTGCCAGAAATAATCGGTACGGTCATCCGTCTGATGAGCTTCTGGAACGCTTGAATCAATTCGGCTGCGTTGTTTACCGTACCGATCTGCACGGTACTATTATTTACAGGGGGTGAGCTGATGGCAAAAAAAACGGAGAATAATTCCTCTTTCCAGCAATTGAAGGCAAGTCTGCGCGCAAAACAAGCGGACAGGCTCTATTTCTTCCACGGTGAGGAAGTTTTTTTGCTGCAGCACTACCTTGGACAGCTGAAAAAGCTGCTGATCGATGACCTGACGGAGTCTTTTAACTTTCACAAGCTGACATCTGAGACATTTGATATCCAGCCTTTTGCGGACGCGGTAGAAAATCTGCCCATGATGGCAGAATACACGATGGTCCATGTGGATGAGGTGGACCTTTTCAAACTTTCGGAGAGTGACCGGGAGAAAATGGTGCAGATCCTTTCGGATATTCCGGAGTACTGTACCGTGGTTTTTACCTATGAAACCACCGCTTGGAAGCCGGATAAACGTAATAAGAAGCTATATGATGCTATTCAGAGCAATGCAAGCATCGTAGAATTCCCAAAACAGGAGCTGCGGGATCTTACGGCGTGGGTCACCCGCCATTTTGCAGCCAGAAATAAGCAGATATCTACGGAGCTGTGCACCTATCTGATCGATATTACCGGCGGCACTATGACAGCGCTTTCCGGAGAGATCGACAAGATCTGCTCTTATTCCGGTGCGGATCTGATCAAAAAGTCGGACATTGATGCTGTGACCGAACCGGTACTGGATGCTGTTGTCTTTCAGATGACGGATCAGTTGGGCAAGGGACAGTATTCCGCAGCGTTGGAAAGTCTGCAGAAGTTAATTAAAATGCAGGAAGAACCACTGGGCATTCTTGGGAATATCGGATCCCATTTCCGCAGGATCAGCGCATCCAGGGTCTTGCTTGATAACGGCAAGGGCACTTCGGATCTGATGAAGCTGTATTCGATGGGGGAATACCCTGCTCGCAAGACCATGGAAGCAGCAAGACGGTTCTCGCCGTCCTTCTGCAAAAAGGCGGTACTGTGGATCATCGAAACGGATTATGCTATGAAAACATCCTATGATGACCCGAAACGTTTGCTGGAGAAGCTTGTCTTGAATCTTGCACAGGAGGCAAAGCATGGTTAGGATCCGGGAAGCCATCGTTGTTGAGGGGCGGTATGACAAAAACACCTTGTCCCAGATCGTGGATGCGCCCATTCTGGAGACTTCCGGTTTCGGCATCTTTAAGGATAAGGAGCAACTAAAGCTGCTGCGGCAGATTGCGCAAACGCGGGGACTGATCATTCTGACGGATTCAGACGGTGCCGGATTTGTGATCCGCAATTATCTCAAGAGCGCTATCGATCCGAAGTATATCAAGCATGCCTATATTCCCGATATTTACGGAAAAGAGCGCCGTAAAACGGCGCCCGGCAAGGAAGGGAAGCTTGGCGTTGAAGGAATGAAGCAGGATGTGATCCTGGAGGCCCTGCGGTGGGCTGGTGCGACCATAGTCGGAGATTGCGGCACGCGCATGGAAGGTATCACAAAACAGGATCTGGTGGAGCTGGGACTGTCCGGCGGCAGCGGCAGCGCTGCGAAGCGGCTTGCGCTTATCAAGCGGCTGGATCTTCCGGAGCATATGAGTGCCAATGCTTTGCTGCAGGCCCTGAATCTGCTCTATGATTTGAATACACTGACTGAGATCGTGAGCAAGCTGTGATCTCAGATATGGAGAAAAGCAATGGTTGACATTTCTGTAAAAAACTTGACCAAATTTTTTGTTATCGGCGAAAATCTGCTGGAAGGATTGTCTTTTGACATTCAGGAAGGTGAGTGCGTCGCTATTCTCGGCCGCAACGGCTGCGGCAAGACGACGCTGTTTAACATTCTTACCGGGCAGATGGATTATGATGACGGCGAAGTGTATGTCAACCCCCATAAACGCCTGGGTTTGATCTCCCAGATCCCCAGATTTCCTGCCGGTTACACGGTAGAGGATGTTTTGCGGTCTGCATTTGCGTCTGTTATGAAGCTCAGTAAGCGGATGGAAGCATTGGAAAACGCTATGGCATCCGGTGCCACACAAGAGCAGCTGCGGGAATACGATGATCTTGTGAACCGCTTCCAAGCCGGCGGCGGTTATGAAATGGATGTGGATGTGGATAAGATCTGTAATGGTCTGGGTATCCTGAGCGCGCAGCGCTCCCAGGTCTTTGACAGCCTTTCAGGCGGGGAAAAGACCAGAGTCAATCTGGCCAGACTGCTCCTGGAAAAGACGGATATCCTGCTGCTGGACGAGCCTACCAACCATCTGGATCTTAGCAGTGTGGAATGGTTGGAAAATTATATCAATACCTTCAAGGGAACCGTTTTGGCCATATCCCATGACCGGTATTTTCTGGATCAGGTCGCTGACCGCGTCATCGAGATCGTGGACGGTCACGGCGAATTCTATTCCGGCAACTATTCATTCTACATGAATGAAAAGCAGGAACGGTTTAATCTGCAGCTGAAGCAGTATGAGCAGGAGCAAGCCAAGCTGAAGCAGCTGGGCTATACGGTAGAGCGTATGAAGGGCTGGGGTATCAATAACCGGACCCTTTACCGCCGCGCTATGTCCATTCAGCACCGGATGGAGCGCATCCGTAAGACGGAGAAACCCAAAACGGAAAAGACGATGAAAGCCACCTTTGGGGAAAAGGACTTTTCCGGAGATGTGGTTTTTAAAATGAAAAATGTATCCAAATCCTTCGGCGAGCGCACTTTGTTTTCAGATGTGAATCTGAACGTTGAGGGTGGAGAACGGATCGCGATCCTCGGGGACAACGGAACAGGCAAGACGACTTTTATCAAATGCCTGCTGGGGGATGAGGACTGCGGTGGTAAGATCCAGTTTGGTCCAACGGTAAAGTGGGGGTATCTGCCTCAGACCATTCATTTTGCACATCCGGAGCGTACGCTTTACGATACGATGCTCTACGAAAAGAACTGCACACCGCAGACTGCACGAGACCGGCTGGGCGCTTTTTTGTTCCAAGGCGAGGATGTGTTCAAAACTGTAGGAACCCTTTCCGGCGGCGAGCAGAGCCGCCTGAGACTGTGCATGCTGATGGATGAGAAGATCAATCTTCTGATCCTCGACGAGCCCACCAACCATCTGGATATCGCTTCCCGTGAGTGGATCGAAGCGGCAATTGAGGAATTTGAGGGTGTGCTTCTGTTTGTTTCCCACGACCGCTATTTTATAGAGAAATTTGCGGAGCGGATCTGGCTGCTGGAAGATGGAACCATCCGAGACTTTTCCTGCGGCTACGCCAAGTATCGCTCTATTCTCGAGCATGAAGCTGATTCCAAAACGGTCGTTTCTTCTGAACCAAAGCAAAGGAAAGAGAAGCCAAAGGGCGGCACGAAGGAAATTGATAAGCTTGTACGGCGGTTGGAACGGGAGATCGAAAAGCAAGAAGGGGAGATCGCCCGTCTGGATGCTGCCATCGAAGCGGCTGCTGCCGATTATCAGGAGCTGGCCAGAGTTCTTTTTGAAAAAGAAGCGGCGGAAGCTGTACTTCTGGAGCTGATGGAGCAGTGGGAAGCTGCTCAGGCATAAGGTTTATATTATCCAGATCGTTTATAATCTATTTGCTATTTTGTTTGAATAGTGATATACTATTCTGGCTCTTATCATTATTAAGGGGTGCTTGTTATGCTTGATGTTGTTGCGCTTGGAGAGCTCTTGATCGATTTTACCTGCAAAAGTGTTGATTCTGATGGTTATCCTACTATGGAAGCGCATCCCGGCGGAGCTCCGGCTAATTTTCTGGCTGCATTAAGCCGTTTTGGCGCAAATACAGCCCTGCTTGGCAAGGTCGGCGATGATGTTTTTGGAAAAGCTTTGCTGCGGACGCTCGACGGCGCCGGAATCAATACATCCGGTATGATCATCGATGACAAGGTGTTTACGACTCTGGCTTTTGTCACTTTGGATGCAACCGGAGACCGGGAGTTTTCCTTTGCCCGTAAGCCCGGAGCGGATACCCAGATCCGTGCAGATGAAATTAATTATTCTTTGATCGACGCGGCAAAGGTGTTCCATTTCGGTACGCTGTCACTGACTGCAGAGCCTGCCCGTTCTGCTACTGTCCAGGCTGTTGCATACGCCAAGAGCAAAGGGAAGCTGATCACATACGATCCCAATCTGCGTAAGCCTTTATGGAATGACCTGGAGGAGGCAAAGCAGCAAATGCTGTGGGGCCTGCAGCAGGCGGATGTCGTAAAGATCAGCGAAGAAGAAGTGGAATTCCTGTTTGGTATGGGCGTTGAGGACGGAGCTCGCCATATTTTTGAGTGCTACGCACCGCGTCTGGTATTTGTTACCTGCGGCGCTGACGGCTGTTATTTCCTGAACCGAAATGCATCAGGACATGTTCCAAGCTTAAAGGACATCAAGGTGGTGGACACTACCGGTGCCGGCGATATTTTTGGCGGCAGTGCTGTATGGATGCTGCTTCAGACCGGAAAGGCACCGGATGAGCTGGATATGGAAGAACTTCGCCATATCGTTTCTTTTGCCTGCACCTCTGCCGGACTCTCTGCCACCAAGCCAGGCGGCATTTCCAGCGTTCCTGAGTATAATGTGATTTTGGCTCGCTTATCTGAGCGACCCATAGATAAAGGAGAAGTAACATGAGTTCTTGTAACGGTAATTGTTCCACCTGCGGTTCTGATTGTGCAGACCGTAAGGCAGAAAGCCTTTTGGCAAAGCTGAATCCGAGATCCAGTATCAAGAAGGTGATCGCGGTCGTGTCCGGTAAGGGTGGCGTCGGTAAATCAACTGTCACATCCATGCTGGCTGTTGCAATGGCCCGCAAGGGCAAGCGCGTTGGTGTTCTGGACGCTGACATTACGGGTCCATCCGCCCCGACTGCGTTCGGTGTTACCCAGTGCCAGGGTGCCAACGAGGATGGCCTGTATCCCGCACTGACCCGGGGCGGTATTCAGGTAATGTCCATCAATCTTCTGCTGGATAATCCTGCGGATCCCGTTGTTTGGCGCGGTCCGGTGATCGCCGGTGCTGTTAAGCAGTTCTGGACGGATGTGATTTGGGAAGATGTTGATTATCTGTTTGTTGATATGCCTCCCGGAACCGGCGATGTGCCGCTGACAGTCTTCCAGAGCCTGCCGGTGGATGGGATCGTGATCGTAACCAGCCCTCAGGATTTGGTCTCTATGATCGTCTCCAAGGCTGTGAAGATGGCAAATATGATGCATATCCCTGTCCTCGGCTTTGTAGAGAACTACAGTTACCTGCAGTGCCCGGATTGCGGCAAGAAAATCGAAGTATTTGGCAAGAGTCATCTGGATGCTGTTGCTGCTGAGTTTGATCTTCCTATCCTTGCACGCCTTCCCATCGATCCCACGGTCGCCGAGGCATATGACAACGGCCTGATGGAGACGGTGAATACCGATGCATTTGCCGTTGTGGTGGAAGCGGTGGAGAATGCATGATGAGAAAGCTGAATTGCTTGCGTTGCGACTGCGAAATGCAATTCTTGAAGCGTGAAAAGATCCAGCTTGGTCAAACAGGTTTTGTCTTTGGTGATTGGCCGAATTTGCTGGCCGGTTCTTTGGAAACGGAGATTTTCTGCTGCCCCCATTGCGGCAAATTGGAATTCTATATGCCGGACTTGCCTGCGCCGGAATTCGATGAACCGGAACTGGAGAATGATGAATTGCCGCCAGATGCTGATCGGAACATTGTGGATGTTAGTATGGAAGGTATTCCTCAGGTTTTATGCCCGGTTTGCGGAATACGGCATGATTTTGACTATCCTAAGTGTCCCAGATGCAATCACATGTATTAATATGGAAACACCCATCCGAACGGATGGGTGTTTGTTTCACAGTTTGTGGCCGATGATATACCACAGAGTCAGAAGTATGATTAGCAGAGGCAGGTATGCAGCCAGCGCTGCAGAGCCGATAAACACTGATGTAATGCCGGCATGATTTAATGCGTACACAAGTCCGCAAAACAAAAGTGTAGTCAGCATAGATCTCGTCAGCTGCTTTCCGATTGCATTTGCAAAGAAGAAGGTATACAGGAATCCGACGAGGGGATTTACCGTGGAAATGATCAGACCAACCAGAAATTTCAGTGCGCCTACTGCCAGCATTACGATCAGCAGGCCCAGCAGAATCACAGGCGCCCATGTAAGCAGTCCCTCCGGGAGGAACGCAGCAAGCAGGTTCTGAACCAGTGCGTGCATCAGCATGGCAACCGCGACGCTTAAGACACGAAAGAACAGCCAGCCGAATAACTTTTTGCCCAAGGGCAGCCAGCTGTTGACCAAATTGGCCAGGAATGCCAGTATGATCATATTCAGCACCTGACCGCAAATGCTGATATAGTCTGCTGAAACGATATTGAAGATGTGAAGGTGATCTCCGGAAATAGAAATAAAGGGCAGGGGAGAGACAAGGAAATCCAGACGGATCCCGTAACTGTGGATCACGATCGTCAGTGCGTAGATAAATAAGATCCCAATTGCAGCCGAAATGCTTTGATTCAGCGCCGATTTTCTGCCAAAGAGAACACGTCCGATAATGCTCAAAAGAAGAAAGCCACCGACTAATATTGCCAAAGCTTTCAAAAACGCCGGTAAATCAAAGCCTGCGGGGACCAAGGCTTGTAATTGATTGAGAAGATCATTCATAGACTATCCTCCGATAACAGGAAAACAGCCGCCAGAACATCCGGCGGCTGTTTGTGTCTGTAAAAAACTGAATTACTTCAGCTCAGCCTCAGCGCCAGCTTCCTTCAGCTCGGCGACCAGCTTCTCAGCATCTTCCTTGGAGATAGCTTCCTTCAGGGTCTTGGGAGCGTTGTCAACGATCTCCTTAGCTTCCTTCAGGCCCAGGCCGGTAGCGGCACGGACAACCTTGATGACGTTCAGCTTGGAAGCGCCAGCGGACTTCAGGATGACGTCAAACTCGGTCTTCTCTTCGACCTCAGCAGCGGCAGCGCCGGCAGCGGGAGCAGCAACAGCGGCAGCAGCGGCGGAAACGCCGAAAACTTCTTCCAGGGTGTGAACCAGTTCGGACAGCTCCAGGACGGTCAGTTCCTTAACCTGCTCGACAAGAGCAGTAATCTTTTCACTAGCCATTTTAATAATCCTCCTAAAATATGTGTGTTTAGATGTTAGTTTGTAGGGCTATGCGATCAAGCTTCTGCTTCTGCAGCAGGAGCGCCGCCTTCCTTCTGGATACGAACCTGATCCAGGACGAAAGCAAGGCTGGAGATAGGTGCCAGGAATGTGCCGAGGACAGAAGCGACCAGAGCGTTCTTGCTGGGCAGCTCACCGAAGCCGTTCAGCTGATCAGCGGACAGCACGGAGCCTTCAACAACGCCACCCTTGATGGTCAGATTCTTCATTTTGTTCTTCTTGGCGAACTCGACAACGATACGGGCAGGGGCGATGGGGTCGCCGGTGGTGGAAGCCATAGCGGTGGTACCGTTCAGAACCTCGGAGAAATCGTAACCGACATTCTTGGTTGCGAAATTGGTCAGAGTGTTCTTAACGACGGTGTACTCGACGCCGGCCTCGCGGAACTGCTTACGCAGCTCGGTATCCTGAGCGACAGTGATACCCTTGTAGTCAACAAAAACAACGGAAGTAGCTTCCTTGATCTTGCCTTCCAGGGCTTCAACAACTGCCTTCTTGCTCTCAAGAACCTTTGCGTTGGGCATGATTTTTCACCTCCGAAAAATAAAAGTGTCTTCCTGCCAGAAGACAGAAAGACACGCAAACAATCAATAAAGAATTGGCGCACCTCGGCAGGACTTACGCCTTTCGGCACCTGCTGTCTTTGGCAACAGATGCATTTTAGCACATTGTGATAATAATGTCAAGCATAATTTTTACTTTTATTTTGAAAATTTTGCGTTTTTGCTGTTTTAAACAGAACAAGGGTTATAATTTGTATTAATCGTACAATTTACACGCAGTAATATATATGGTATCATAATAAAAAAGGAGAGGTGATCATATGGCAGGAACTTATTGCGGTAAGACATGTTCCGAGTGCAGTTTTAAGGAAAGTCTTGGTTGCCAGGGATGCAAAGTTGGACCTGGGGCTGGTATTTTCTGCGAGTGTGAATTGGCAAAGTGTTGTAAAAAATGTGGGCATGAAGCATGTGATACTTGCATGAATATTTCCACTTGTAAATTGTATAGAGGGCGTACGAATGCCGCAGAGCTTCGGCTGAAACGCAAGGAGATCCAAGATGCAGAGCGTGCCCGTCTTTCTGCAATGGCACCGGGAATGATCAAATACTTTATGGTTTTGTTTGTTTGCCTTATCGTCAATGCAGTTGTGTCATTCTTTTCCGACGATCTGTTCGTTAAAAATCTTCCCGTTTTGAAAATTGTCGGTATCAGTCTGATCTTTATTGTACAGCTGGTATACTATATTGTTTTGCTGCGGATGTCTTCTACAGAAGAAACCTATAAAAACGCTGCTTGTTTCGGAATGATCGGAATCGCTGCTTTTCTTCCAGTCAATATTATCATGGCATATTCCGATAAGTTTTCAGCATTTACTGTACTAAATTTGGTGATTACTCTAATTCTGACGGCTGCGCGGTATTTTGAATGTAATGCACACTCTGCCTTGTTATCCGGCGTCAGCGATCTGTCAGACAAATGGGAGCGGCATTGGAAATGGTATCTAGGAACAATGATTGCGAAAATTGCATCGGTTCTGTTCGTGCTGATTTCTCCGATTCTGGGACTTTTACTGATGCTGGCAGCGCTGATTGCAACTGTTGTGGTAGATATTCAGCGTATGATTTACTTACATATGAGCATGGAAGACTTTAAGGCAATATACAAGTCGGAGGGCCAAGCGGTCTTAGGAAGACAACATGTTTC
>JAZNGJ010000091.1:0-16260 GCA_045576415.1 Faecousia sp.
TTTCCCCAACTCCTTGGCTCACAGAACGACATGGCTACGATCCGACTTAGGTTCAGGATGGTGTCCATCATACCGGGCATGGAAGCACGGGCGCCGGAACGGACGGAAACCAGCAGGGGGTTTTCCTTGTCACCGAACTTCTTGCCGGTGAAGTCGGAGGCCAAGCGGTCTTAGGAAGACAACATGTTTCCCCAACTCCTTGGCTCACAGAACGACATGGCTACGATCCGACTTAGCGGGGGTTGCCGGACTTCTCAGCCAGAACGTTCACCACGTCCTCGTTCAGACCCAGGTTCAGGATGGTGTCCATCATGCCGGGCATGGAAGCACGGGCGCCGGAACGGACGGAAACCAGCAGGGGGTTTTCCTTGTCACCGAACTTCTTGCCGGTGATCTCCTCCATCTTGCCAACATACTCCATGATCTGTGCCTGAATATCGGCGTTGATCTGACGACCGTCTTCATAATACTGGGTGCAGGCCTCGGTGGAGATGGTGAAGCCCTGGGGAACAGGAAGACCAATGTTGGTCATTTCGGCCAGATTGGCGCCCTTGCCGCCCAGCAGTTCGCGCATGGAGCCATTGCCTTCGGTAAACAGGTATACATACTTGTGCATTGGAATTACCCCTTTCTTTTGTTTCGGGCAAACACTTTTCGCCCTAAAATTTGTATTTTTGGATTATCTTTCATAATGCCCAAATAGTATAGCACGCAAAACCGCAAAAAGCAAATATTTTTGCAAAAAAATTCAGAAAAATATTAATTTTTCCGGCGGGGCAGCACAAAGCGGCTTCCATACCGGGCTCAGAAGAAAAAGGCACGCCTTCCGGCATGCCTTTTGTCTTTTTGCACACCTGTCAAGGCAGGTTCAGCTTTTTCTCTGTCAGCCAAATGCTCAGCCAGCAGCAGCCTGCGGCAAGCAGCAGCTGGGTCGCCAGAGTAATGCCCAACGTCCCATTATAGGCCAGCAATTCCTGCTTCCAGAAGATCGCTGCGACAACGATCATAAGGATGGACTGGCCGATGCTGAGCACCATGTTGACGGCATAGTATATGCCGAAGGCAGCAAGGATCTTGTGCTTTTTCGCAAGCACCGCGCCAATGGTGATACAGGTCATTAGCAACACCATGTAACATGGCAGCGCTGTCAGGGTCACCAGCCAGTTCAGCACAGGACTTCCCAATTCTCCGTAGAGGCTGTTCACCCCTTCCAGAATGCCCGGCAGCTCGGAAAGCACCTGCGTGTTGATCAGCCGGTCTTCTCCGGTGCCGAACAGCAACGCGATCCCGATGGCCGCAGCCGTCACTACTATCACGATCACCGACCACATTAGATTATTTGCCAGTGCGGAGAAGAAGATCTGATGGCTGCGCACCGGAAGAGTAAAGGTCAGATAACCTTCGTCCGTAAATTTATGCTTATAGAAGCGCCAAAGCAGATAGATATGCACACCAAACCCGTAAGCCATCAGGGCAATCATCAAGAAAAACAAACCGAGGAATAACCCGACAATCAGCAGCGGCGTGATTCCTTCTTCTACCCTGTTGGGTTCGAAAAGATATGTGAGCAGGCGCAATACCACCGCTCCCACAACGCCCAAGGAGAGCGCTGCCGCGCTGAGCAGGCCCAGCAGCTTTCCGCTGGCCCGCAGTTCATGCTTCCACAGCTTCAGAAACATTTGAACACCTCCCGAAACAGCTGATTCAAAGACTGTCCTTCCTGCCGCACTTCCTCCACAGAGCCCCTGCGGATCACATAGCCGTTGTGCAGGAAATAGTATTCATCCAGCACCGGCTCGATATCCGCGATCAGATGGGTGGATATCAGCACCGTGGATTCCGGATCCCGGTTCCTGATGATGGTATCCAGAATATAGTCCCGGGCCGCAGGATCCACGCCGCCGATGGGCTCATCCAGAAGATACAGCCGGGCTCTGCGGGACATAACCAGCACCAGCTGCACCTTTTCCCGGTTGCCCTTGGACAGCGTGCCGAATGTGCTGCCGGGATCAATGCCCAGACTTTGCAGCATGGCTTCTGCCCGGCTCCGGTCAAAATCGGGATAGAAATCGCTGAAGTAATCCAGCTGACTGGATATTTTCTGCCGGTTGTTCAGATAGGTCCGGTCCGGCAGGTAGGATACCAGCAGCTTGGTTTCCGGCCCCACCGGCGTGCCGCAAATACGGATACTGCCGGCGGTGGGTGTCAGCAAGCCTGCACACAGCTTCATCAGCGTGGTCTTTCCGCTGCCGTTGGTGCCCAGAAGACCCACGATTTTTCCCGCAGGCAGCTCCATTTCCAGATTGGCAAGGGCCAGCTGCTGGCCATAGCGTTTTTGCAAGGCTTCGGTTTTCAGTACTGTTTCCATAAATGCCTCCTAAATAGCAGAATACCCCCTCGGAAGAGGGGGTGATATCAATATTCTCTTACCACAGCTTTCACGAGGCCGATAATTTCGGCTTCGGTGCCGTCGATGGGCTCATAATCGTCGTTTTCCGGCAGGAGCCAGATCTCGCCATTGCGTCTGCGCAGGCGCTTGACTGTGGCTTCGTCGCCAATGCGGGCCACGACGATCTGGCCGTCATTTGCTGTCTGCTGGGGGCGGACTACCACCTTGTCTCCGCTCAGAATGCCGGCGTTTATCATACTGTCGCCCCGAACCCGCAGAGCAAAGCAGCCGGGCTCGCCGTCCCAGCACATGGTGCCCTCCTGATTCTCCACAGCAAGGATGGGCATACCTGCCGTGACCACGCCCACCACCGGGATCTGACCCGGGCGCACATTGGTCACGATGGAGCGCTTGCGGCCCTTGGCACCGGGAGAAAGGAGCATGCCCTTTTCCTGCAGAGCCTGAATGTGATAGCTGACGGAGGCGGTGGAGCGCAGACCCACTGCCGCGCCGATCTCCCGCACGGAAGGGGCATAGCCATTCTCCTGCACGAACTGATTCACATATTCCAAGATCTTCTGGGCCTTGTCACTGGTTCTGGGCATAGGATCCCCTCCTGCGATTTTTTATAATTATAGCACATATGTCCGAAAAAAGAAAGGGGTATTTTGTGATTTGCGGGAAATTTTTCACCTGCTCACCCTTTTGCGCATAGTTTGAAAGCAGGAAGGAGCGATTTATATGGAAAAATACGATTCCCGGATGGCTCACCGGGTCTGGAGCCGGGTATGGGGCGAGCAGCAGGAAAGCGTAAAGCCGCTGCAGCAGCTTTTACTGGCGGAAACACAAGCAGCCTCGGATTTTGGCCGGCTACAACGCAGATTTCCAGAAATGAAACCCCTTTGGGAGCAGACCCTCAAAAACATCCATTGCTTGCGGGGCATCCTGTTTATCACCGCGGGCACCCGTCCGGCGCCGATTCCGCTGAAAGCTGCAGAAGAGCCGGCTGACATCCTGCTCCGCAAATGCGTTGGGCGCTGTCTGAAAACAGCAGCAGACTATGATTCCGTCGCGAATGATCCGGAATACGGCTGTATTTTTACCCAACTGGCAGAGGAAAAACGGCAGCTTTGCCGCAGATTGCTGGAGCTGGCGGGAAAAGATCCGGTGAAATAAGTGGTTTGGTCAAAATGACTGATTTTTTGTATTAACGCATAACCGCTGTCGCCTGTTTTTTTGTGAAATATTCCGTTATTGCATTTTGGCGTTGAGTTTGTATACTAAGGGCAACCAAGGCAAAAGGCGGTGTCAGTCATGCTGAACGCTTTAAAAAACGGAAACCGCAGGATGAAATACCCCACTGCAGATCGGGTCCGATCTGCGGCGGGGCTTTGCTTTTTTTGGAGGGTTTTATTATGACAAAAGATCTGACCAAAGGAAATCCGTTCCGTGTAATTGTCACTTATTTGATCCCCGTTTACTTCAGTCTTCTTCTGCAAAATTTTTACAGTGTTGCGGACGCCGCAGTTGTCGGTCAAGCAATGGGGGCCGATGCTTTGGGTGGCATTTCCGCCACTGGCAATATTAATTCTGTTACATTGGGGGTATTTACCGGTCTTAATGCCGGTTTCTGTATCCCCATCGCCCATGCTTTCGGTGCTGCCGACTACTCCCGCCTGCGTAAATGTGTTGCTAACGGTGCCTATTTATGTGCCGGTGCTGCGCTTATTTCTGTTTTTCTTCTTGCTCCGGCTACTGGTGCCATGCTGTCAGCGCTGAAAACCACGCCCGAACATTTTCCCTATGCCATAAGCTATTTGCAGATCATCTTCCTTGGTGCGCCTTTTTCCCTGATGTACAATTTCTGTGGCGGCATCATCCGCTCCATGGGCGACAGCAAAATGCCTACCGTTTTTCTGGGATTGTCCGCGGTTGTCAACATAGGAATGGATCTGATCTTTGTTCTGGCCTTTCGTATGGGAACTGCCGGTGCAGCGCTGGCTACCGTCATCTCTCAAGCTGCCGCCGGTCTCAGCTGTTTGATCTACATGGCCCGGAAAATATCTGCCCTGCGTTTTTCAAGAAGCGAATGGAAGCCGGATCGAAAGACATTGCAGCTTTTACTGCGCAACGGAATACCAATGGGTATGCAAAGTGCGCTGATTTGTATCGGCCCACTGATCCAGCGGCCTGCACTGAACGGTCTGGGTGCCGAAATTCTAAACGCGCTTTCCGTAACCGGAAGGATCAACGGTCTCCTTCTTTGCCCCATTTCCACCCTCGGGCACTCCATTGGCTACTATTACGGGCAGAATGTGGGCGCCCATAAACCGGAGAGAATACGGCAAGGCTTTCGTGTGGGTATCCTCTTATCCGCTTTGTTCTGTCTTTTGACTACCACACTGGTTTTTTTCTTTGCAAAGCCTCTTACATTCCTGTTTTTGCAGAATCCTGATCCAGCATTGATCGAAAAAGTGCGGATCTCACTGCTGATCATCAACGCATCTACCATCTTCTGTGGACTTTGCTCCACTTACAAACCAGCCATACAGGCTATGGGCTATTCCTCTCTGATTTTGATTCCTTGCTTTATAGAAATGAGTATTCAGATCTTTGGTGCTTTTGTTTTGATTCCGTGGTTGGGATTCATTGGCGCAAATTTGAGCACATCTATTGCCTGGATCACAGTTGCCGCTGCCGTGATACCCATGAGCTACCGATGCCTTCACAAGCTGCAGCAACAGCAGCTTACCTAGACAAATCAGCCCCCCGCAGCTTGGCTGCGGGGTTACGGATCAAACATCGTTATTAAACACCTCCGGGTCAAAGGTGATGACGGTATAGACCCGGACATTTTCCTGTACGGACAGCGCGGCTTCCAACCGGCTGCAGATGGCTTTTTCCTGTCCCTTCAGGTCCGCCGGAAACGAGATATCGAAGATCAGATTGATATGTCCCTCGCCGCTGACCATACGAAAATCGTGGGTCCGCAGCCGGGGATCGATCTGCCGCAGCAGTGTATCCACCGCGTCGTGGAGCCGGTTGCTCCGGGGATCGTCGGTGACCACCGGATCATAGTGGATCACCAGATGGATATTGTGATTTTTCAGGCACTCCCGCTCCATGTCATCGATGATCTCGTGGCACAGCAGCGGGTCTTCCTTATTATCCATCTCCACATGGAGCGTAGCAAACCGCTGACGGGGGCCGTAATCATGGACCATCAGATCGTGATAGCCCAGAACCTTGGGTTGTTGGTTTACATAATCTACGATCAGTGCCCGCAGCTCCGGGCTTGCCGCCTCGCCAAGCAGAGGGCTTATGGTCTCCTTTGCCAGCCCCACGCCGCTCCAGAGAATGAACAAAGCTACGGCAAGTCCCACAAAACCGTCGATATGCCAGCCGGTGAAATATTCCACCGTCGCTGCCAGCAGCACCGCACCGGTGGCGATGCAGTCATTGCGGCTGTCCGCGGCAGTGGCCGCCAGCGTTCTGGAGCCGATCCGCTTGCCCAGCTTTCCATTGAACAGCGCCAGCCACAGCTTTACCGCAATAGAACCCAGCAGCACTGCCGCCGTCACAGCGGAAAAAGCCACATCGGAAGGCGCTATGATCTTCTCCACCGAACCCTTCGCCAGTTCAAAACCGATAACGATGATGATGGCCGCCACCGCAAGGCCACTCAGGTACTCATACCGGGCATGACCGTAGGGGTGATCCTCGTCCGCGGGCTTTTCCGCCAGACGGAAGCCGACAAGGGTAACGATGGAGCTGCTGGCATCCGTCAGATTGTTCATAGCGTCGGCGGTGACGGAAACGGAGCCTGCCAGCGTGCCCACGATCAGCTTCCCGGCAAAGAGCAGCAAATTGCAGACAATGCCCACCGCGCCGGAAAGCTTACCGATGGCCGCGCGCACCTTTGGAGAATCGGTTTGGCTATGATCTTTCACAAACAGCTTCAAAAGCAATTGAGTCATAGGTTTTCCTCCTGAAAAAGTTAGCAAAAACAGGACTCTACCGCCGGTAGAGTGGGCAATTCTACCCCTCGTGGGGCTGCAAAGCAGGAATTCCCCGGGTTTTCGGATGACAAAACCGGGAATCTATGCTATGATATGCCTATCAAACAGTGTTTTTCCATTATATCGGAAATTACCTTTGCTGTCCA
Source organism: Faecousia sp. (assembly GCA_045576415.1). Taxonomy (GTDB): domain Bacteria; phylum Bacillota; class Clostridia; order Oscillospirales; family Oscillospiraceae; genus Faecousia. The sequence continues at coordinate 6,555 of JAZNGJ010000091.1, forward strand.
GAAAATTTTAGGAGTGTTTGTCCCATGAGCCAGTACCAGATCATCACCGATTCCGCCTGCGACCTGCCCAAGAGCATGCTGCAGGAATTGAATGTCATTACCGTTCCCCTGTTCGTCAATTTCCGTGGCGAAAGCCGCAACGACAGCGTAGAGGACGTCGATGTAAAAGAATTGTACGATGCCATGCGGGGCGGCGAAACCGCCACCACCGCAGCCGTCAATCCCGACCGCTGGGCAAGCATCATGGAGCCTGCCCTTGCTGAGGGCAAGGATGTTCTGACGCTGGCATTCTCTTCCGGCCTGAGCACCACCTACCAGTCCGCCGTCATTGCCGCAAACGACCTTGCGGAAAAGTATCCCGACCGGAAGATCCGTGTTGTGGATACCCGGGCAGCGGCTCTGGGTCAGGGTCTGCTGGTATGGCACACCTGCAAGATGCGCGACTCCGGTCTTGATCTGGACGCGCTGGCAGCATGGGTGGAAGAAAACAGAGATCATCTTTGCCACTGGTTCACCGTGGACGATCTGGTCTACTTAAAGCGGGGCGGCCGTGTCAGCGCCGCGACGGCTGTGCTTGGCGCCATGCTGAACATCAAGCCCGTGCTCCATGTGGATGACGAAGGTCACCTGATCAGCATGGTTAAGGCCCGTGGCCGCAAGGCCGCCATCAAGACGCTGGTCAGCAAAATGGGTGAGCTGGGTGAGGGCTGGGACAACAGCACCGTCTTCATCTGCCACGCCGACTGCATTGACGATGCCAACGCCCTTGCCGCCGCCGTTAAGGAAGCTTACGGCGTAAAGGATGCCTTCGTCGGCAATCTGGGCGCGGTGATCGGCTCCCATGCCGGCCCCGGCACATTGGCTCTGTTCTTCATGGGCAAAGAGAAGTAACTGATCGTTTACAGCAACAGCACGATTGTTGCAGCCATTTTCCGACTACCATGTCATTCCGAGGCCCCAAGGGGGCCGTGGGAATCTCCCGGTACGATCTCCGCTCCCGCTCAGCATTACTATATATAGTACCAGAAGATTGCCGCGTCGGGGCTATGCCCCTCCTCGCAATGACAGTTGTAGACGAAAACCTGCCTAATGCTCCTAATGCACGCATAAATTCCAATTTTTCGCATAAACAGATTAAATTCGGGCTGCCGTTGGGCAGCCCGTACTTCATTTCTCTTCCTCGGGGACGAAATCCAGCGTCAGCTCTTTCAAATCGGTGCGCATCCGGGTATATTTGACACCCGCTGCATCCAGCATCCGCTTGGAAACCAGGTTCAGCATGGTATCATTATACTTGTCCGACAGATACATGACTTCCTTGATGCCGCTCTGAATGATGGCCTTGGCGCACTCGTTGCAGGGGAACAGCGCCACATAGATCCGGCTGCCACGCAGGTCACGGCCACTGGCATTAAGAATGGCGTTCAACTCCGCGTGGACAACATAGGGATACTTGGTGGCGGCTACATTTTCGCCCTTGCGGTCCCAGGGGAATTCGTCATCGGAGCAGCCCTGGGGCATGCCGTTATAGCCGGTGGAAATGATGATATTATCTTTGGATACGATACAGGCTCCTACCTGAGTATTGGGATCCTTGCTACGGCGGGCAGCCAGCATGGCAATGCCCATAAAATATTCGTCCCAGCTGATGTAATCCGTGCGCTTCATATATGTTCCCTCCGTCGGTTTTTTTCCATTATACAAGAAAAACAGGACTTACACAAGAGTAAGTCCTGCTTTTTTTTAAAGAAAGATAACGGATCGTTTATGCGGGCAACAGAGCGCGAAGCGCAAGCCTTCCCCTGGGGGAAGGTGCCGAGCGAATGCGAGGCGGATGAGGGTCAAGCGCGTACAGATTCATTGAATCTTTCGGTAACATCGATTCCATGTTTACCCTCATCAGTCCCCGCCTAACGGCGGTGACAGCTTCCCCCGGGGGAAGCCTTGAAAAGGCAAACGATCATTAATAACCACATCTTAGTCGAAAAAGTCCTTCAGTGTATCGAAAAACTTCTTGCGCTTGGGGGTCTCGGCTTCGTCCAGAGTATCCGCCAGCTGCCGCAGCAGCTCCTTCTGCTCCTTGGTCAGCCGTGTGGGGGTCTCCACCACCACGGTAAACCGCTGGTCGCCCCGGCGGCGGGGATTGTTCACTTCCGGAATGCCCTTGTCCCGCAGGATAAATTCCTTGCCGGTCTGGGTTCCCTCGGGAATATCGAAAGGCACTTTGCCGTCCAATGTGGGCACCAGGATCTGGGCACCCAGCGCCGCCTGTGTAAATGTAATGGGAACTTCGCACAGCACCGTGGTATCCTGCCGGCTGAAAATGGGATGGCGGCGAATGCGCATCTGCACCAGAACATCGCCGCTGGGGCCTCCGTTGGCACCGACACAGCCCTCGCCCCTTACGCGGACGCTCTGTCCGGCATCCACGCCTGCGGGGATCTTGACCTTGATCTTTTGCGTGCGGCGGACCTTGCCCTTACCCTTACAGGTGTTGCAGGGGTTCTTGATGATCTTGCCCCGGCCGGAGCACTGGGGACAAACTGTGGTGGACTGCATGGTCATGCCCATGAAATTCTGCTGGGTACGAACCTGACCGGCACCGCGGCAGTAGGAGCAGGTCTCGGTAGTACCATCGGAAGAGCCGGTGCCCTTACAGTCTGCGCAGTTTTCGATCCGCTGGACACTGACTTCCTTCTCGCAGCCAAAAGCGGCTTCCTCAAAGGTCAGCTCCAGACGGCTCATCACATCCTCGCCCCGGGTGGGGGCATTGCGGGTGCTTCGGCTGCTTCTGCCGCCGCCGAAGATATCGCCGAAAATGTCGCCCAGATCGCCGAAATCACCGAAGCCGCCAAAGCCGCCGAAGCCGCCGCCGTAACCGCCCTGACCTGCGCCGTAGTTGGGGTCTACGCCGGCAAAGCCGAACTGATCATAGCGGGCGCGCTTATCGTCATCGGCCAGCACCTCGTAGGCTTCGCCCACTTCCTTGAACTTTTCCTCAGCTTCCTTGTCGCCGGGGTTCCGGTCCGGATGGTACTTCATGGCCAATTTGCGGTAGGCCTTCTTTATTTCTTCGCCGCTGGCACCCTTTTGCAGGCCCAGCACCTCGTAATAATCGCGTTTATTTTCTGCCATAGGTTATCACCTCAATAGACACCAAGAAGGGGCGGAGGTTCTCCGCCCCTTTGGCTTAAAAAACTTAGTCGACAGTTTCGTAGTCAGCATCCACAACGCCGTCGTCTCCGGGCTGCTGCGCACCGGGCTGACCCTGGGGATTTGCCTGCTGATACAGCTTCTCGCTGACTACGTAGAAAGCCTTCTGGACTTCCTCGGTAGCTTCCTTGATGGCAGCGATATCGGTACCCTTATTGACTTCCTTCAGCTTGTCGCAGGCTGCCTGGATGGAGGCCTTCTCATCGGCGCTGATCTTGTCGCCCAGCTCGTTCAGAGTCTTTTCGGTCTGATAGACGGTCTGGTCAGCCATGTTATGGGTGTCGACCTCTTCCTTCTTGGCCTTATCCTCTGCAGCGAACTGCTCGGCTTCCTTGACAGCCTTATCGATATCCTCCTGAGACAGGTTGGTGGAAGCGGTGATGGAGATATTCTGCTCCTTGCCGGTGCCCAGGTCCTTGGCGCTTACCTTTACGATGCCGTTGGCATCAATGTCGAAGGTAACTTCGATCTGAGGCACGCCGCGGGGAGCGGGGGCAATGCCGCTGAGCTGGAAGCGGCCCAGCGTCTTATTGTAAGCGGCCATCTCGCGCTCGCCCTGCAGCACATGGACTTCAACGGAAGTCTGGCCGTCGGCAGCGGTGGAGAAGATCTGGCTCTTGTGGGTGGGGATGGTGGTATTGCGGTCGATGAGTCTGGTGAACACGCCGCCCATGGTCTCAATACCCAGGGACAGGGGAGTAACATCCAGCAGCAGGATATCCTGCACATCGCCGGTGAGCACGCCGCCCTGAATGGCAGCGCCCACAGCAACGCACTCGTCGGGGTTGATACCCTTGAAGCCTTCCTTGCCGGTGATGCTCTTAACGGCATCCTGAACGGCGGGGATTCTGGTGGAGCCGCCGACCAGCAGCACCTTGTGCAGGTCGCCAGCCTTCAGACCGGCATCCTTCATGGCCTGATTGACGGGCTTCAGAGTCCGCTCCACAAGATCCGCGGTCAGCTCATTGAACTTGGCCCGGGACAGGGAAACATCCAGATGCTTGGGGCCGTTGGCATCAGCAGTGATATAGGGCAGGTTGATATCGGTGGAGGTCATGCCGGAAAGCTCGATCTTAGCCTTTTCGGCAGCTTCCTTCAGACGCTGCATAGCGCCCTTGTCCTTAGACAGGTCAATGCCCTCAGCCTTCTTAAACTCGGCAACCAGATAGTCCATGATCCGCTGGTCGAAGTCGTCGCCGCCCAGACGGGTGTCGCCGGCGGTAGCCAGAACCTCGATGACGCCGTCGCCGATGTCCAGAATGGACACGTCGAAGGTGCCGCCGCCCAGGTCATAGACCATGATCTTCTGCTCGGTCTCCTTGTCAAGGCCGTAAGCCAGAGCAGCTGCGGTGGGCTCATTGATGATACGCTTGACATCCAGACCGGCGATTCGGCCTGCATCCTTGGTAGCCTGACGCTGGGAGTCGGAGAAGTAAGCGGGGACGGTGATGACCGCCTCGGTGACGCTCTGGCCCAAATAAGCCTCGGCGTCCGGCTTCAGCTTCTGCCGCACCATGGCGCTGATCTCCTGAGGTGTGTAGCCCTTGCCGTCGATGTCTACCTTGTAGTTTTCGCCCATGTGGCGCTTGATGGAAGCGATGGTGCGGCCTGCGTTGGTAACAGCCTGGCGCTTTGCCACCTGACCGACCATACGCTCGCCGGTCTTAGAAAATGCAACCACAGAGGGAGTGGTTCTGCTGCCTTCGGCGTTGGCGATGACAACAGGCTCGCCGCCTTCCAGAACAGCAACACAAGAATTGGTCGTACCCAAATCGATACCGATGATCTTACCCATAATAAAATTCCTCCTGATATATAATGAAAATTGTTTACAAAAGAGTGGAGAGTTGAGAGTAGAGAGTGAAGATGCGGAAAATCTCCACTCTTCACGCTTCTATCTTCAATCTCAGTTAGCGACTTGCACCATTGCGAAGCGGACGACCTTATCGCCCATTTTAAAGCCCTGCTGGAACACCTGTGTGATGGTGTTCTCGGCAATGGAATCATCATCAATGTGGAGCACCGCGTTGTGCAGCTCCGGGTCGAACATGTCGCCCTCGGCTCCGTAGATCTCCACGCCCAGACTGTTTAAGATCTTGACCAGCTCCGTCATGGTCATTTCCACGCCCTTTTTGAAAGCGGGGTCGGTGGTTTCCTGCTTTAAGGCTCTTGCCAGATTGTCGTAAACCGGCAGCAGCTTTTCGATGGCATCGGCACGGCCATTACTGTAGGATTGCTCCTTTTCCTTGGCTGTGCGCTTGCGGAAATTATCAAATTCCGCCGCAAGACGCAAATGCGCGTCGTGCTCCGCGTTATATTTTTCCTCGAAGGGGTTGACTTCCACCGTTTCCACGGTTTCTTCTGCGGTTTCCTCGACTACCTCTTCGGCTACGGTCTCTTTCTTTTCCTTATCCTTTTTTGCCACTTTTGTTCCTCCTGGCTTCAAATTACCGTGTCATCGCGAGGGCAGTATGGCCCGTGGCGATCTCCCGGTACAATGATTATTCTTGCTATGCAGTATCGAAGATGGTACCAGGAGATTGCCGCGTCGCTTTGCTCCTCGCAATGACAGCGGTAACCGTTACCCGGTCTAATTATGTTACTGCTCCTCATCCGCGCTTTCCGGCAGCTGGGCCTGCTCAGGCTTATTGAACATCTTGCTCAGGCTTTCCGCGAAGTAGGAAAGTCTTGCGGTGACCTTCGCGTAATCCATTCGGGTGGGGCCTACCACACCGATCATACCCTGCAGACCGTCGCCAATGTCGAATTTTGTCATGACCACGGAGGTGTCTTTCAGCTCTTCCGCCACATTTTCGGGGCCTACCAGCACCTTGGTGCCATTGGCATTCTGCATCACCGCCGGGAGGTTGCTCAGCGCGTCCTCGTCCAGCGTGGTCAGCATTCTTTGCGCCTTGTCGATATTGCGGTATTCCGGCTGCTGCAAGAGCCTTGCCTGACCGGCAACTGCCATATTGTGGCTGCCTTGCCGCCGCAGGGTATCCATGGTAAATTCCACGATCACCGGCACTAGGCTTGCGGCATCGCCTGCCGAATTCATGACCCGCTCCATCAGCGGCGCGGTGAATTCCTCTATGTTCAGCTCCACCATGGTGGCATTCAGCACGGCACTTAAGAGCTTCAGCTCGCTTTCGCCTATGTTGAGGGGCAGCTTGATGAGCTTATTGACCACTTCATCGGTACTCAGCATCACCACAAGGATCACGCTGCCTGCGCCGGCGGCGATTAAGTCAAACCGCTTTACCGTAGCGCCGCCTTGGCGGGACGCCACGGAGATGGCTGGCAGATCCGTAGCCTGAGAAACCAGCTTTGCCACCTTTTCCACCATTTTATCCACCCGCTGCATCTTTTCCTCGATGGCGGCGTTGATGGAGTGGGCTTCGTCCATGCTCAGGCGGTAATCCGCCATCAGTTCATCCACATACAGCCGGTAGCCCGCTGCCGACGGGATGCGCCCTGCGGAGGTGTGGGGCTGCTCCAGATAGCCCATGGCGGTCAAGTCCGCCATTTCATTGCGAATGGTGGCGGAGGAGTAATTCATATCCGGCAGCTCGGCAATTGCCTTGGAACCCACCGGCTCTGCCGTGCGGATGTACAGATCCACAATGGAGCGCAGCACTTTTTTCTTTCGTTCTGTCAGTTCCATATTGCTCCTCCTTTCGGTTAGCACTCCGCTTCTTTGAGTGCTAAGCACACTATACCAGAGAGTGCTAACAATGTCAAGGGGTGTATTTTGAATTATTTTTGAACTTTTCCGGGAAGTTATGCATGATCCGGAAGCGCAAAAAAGAGGAAGCAGAAAAAACTGCTTCCTCTTATGTAACATGGGATTACTTGCCGAACAGCTTGCCCAGGCCGCCCAGAGCATCGCCGATCTTGTCCATATCGATCTTTGCCTTAACGGCATCAACGATCTTCTCGATCTGATCATCGGGCAGGTCCACACCGATCAGCTCTTCGACGACCTTGATGGGCTCCTTCTGGAAACGGGACAGAAGGGTCTTGTCACTTTTGACCTTGTTTACGATTTGTTCGATCTTTTCCTTAATATCCACGGCTTAGTCCTCTTCCACAACTTCAGCCTCGGGAGCATTCTTGCGGACGCTCTCAATGCCGTTCAGGCAGGAAGCCTTGGCAACATAGCCCTCGGAAACAGCGATCACTTCGCCGTTGCGAGCCTTCAGGCGGAAGCGGTACTCACCGGCCTTGTCCTGATACATTTCGAACTTGGGGTTGGTGACGGTCTCGACCACTTCAGCGGTCTGATCCTCGAACTTGGCGATCTCAGCGTTCTTGCGGACGCTCTCGATGCCGTTGCGGCAGGAAGCGGCAGCCTCATAAACCTCGGAGGTAGCGATGACCTGGCCGTTGGTGGCCTTCAGATCGAACTTGATGCCGGAAGCGACTTTGCGAATTACAAATTTACCCATAATTTTATTCCTTTCTCCACAAAAGTGGTATAAGTTTTGCCAAAATCAGTGTATCACAACACTTTTTATTTGTCAATTCTTGCAAATCACATTCTTTTACAAAAATGCTGTATCCCCATATTTACAGACAAAGCGGCAGGGAGAACCCTGCCGCTGTTATGCTTATGTATCAGTCCAGGATCTCCATCAGTCTGCCGCAGCAGAAGGGAACCACCTCACCGGCCTTGACATGGACGGTCTTATTGCAGGTAACGCAGTAGACATCCGTGTCATACGGCGCCCGGATCTCGGGGATGGACTTCTTTTCCTGCTCATTAAGACCCTCGATGTGAAAAACGGCAGTCTTGTTCTCAGAGGGAACATACACGCCGATGGGCTGCAATGTCTTGGTGCCGCCGACGCAATTGCCCATTTTGATCCACAGGGCTTCCAGCTCCGCCTTTTCCGCGGCATGTTCGGGGGTGAATTCTACGATATCCTTATCAATGCGAATTTTCATAATGTGCACTCCTTTTCAGCTAGCCTATGCCAATTTGTTGTTGGAATAACCGCCGATCCCGGTATGGGACCGGCGGTAGTGTATATCGTCGGTATTAAATTACTTGAAATAACGATCGAGGAGACCCTGCAGAGCCTTGCCGTGGCGGGCCTCGTCACGAGCCATCTCATGAACGGTGTCATGAATGGCATCCAGACCGTTCTTCTTTGCGCAGGCAGCCAGGTCGAACTTGCCGGCGGTAGCGCCGAACTCGCAGTCAACGCGCCATGCCAGATTCTGCTTGGTGGTAGCCTTCATGTTGGGCTCCAGATCCTCGCCCAGCAGCTCTGCGAACTTGGCAGCGTGCTCAGCTTCCTCATAAGCAGCCTTCTCCCAGTACAGGCCGATCTCGGGATAGCCTTCGCGGTGGGCGATGCGGGCCATGCACAGATACATGCCGACCTCGCTGCATTCGCCGGTGAAGTTGGCCATCAGCTGCTCGAAGATGAACTTCTTGTCTTCTTCGCTGATGTCGGGGTTGTTCTTTACGGTCTTGGCGTAGATGCCGTACTCGTGCTCGGCAGCCAGCTTATTAGTCTCCATAACCTTGAACTTGGAGCCGTCGACCTTGCAGACGGGGCACTTGAAGCCTTCGGGCATAGCCTCAGCTTCGTGGACATAACCGCAAACGGGGCAAACAAACTTCTTCATAATAATTTCCTCCATACAATTCAATTTTCGTTTTGTGTTTTTGATTTTAATTGTTTTTCGCGCATTCGCTGCACACACCGGTAAAGGTAAGCTGGCAGCCGGTGACCTCGCCGCCGGAACCCATGGCCGCTGCCTGGTTCAGCTCCTCCGGCACCCGGATCTGGTGCAGACCCAGCACCCGTCCGCAGCCGGTACAGATGTAATGGACATGGGGCTCGGTATTTCCATCGAACCGCTCCACGCCGTTCACTGTTCCAAGGCTTGTGATAAGGCCCTGCTCCTTAAAAAGAGACAGGTTCCGGTATACCGTACCCAGTGACAGATCGGGGATCTGCGGCTTCAGCTGGGAGAAGACCCATTCCGCCGAGGGGTGCTCGGTGGTTTGGCGCAGGCAGGTAAGAATGGCGTCACGCTTGCGAAAGTGTTTTGTGGCTTTCTCCATAGAAACCTCCTGTGTTCAGTTTATAAATAAGAATTGTTCTTATTTATGGCTAGAGTATAACACGGCTTTTTCTATTTGTCAATAGGAATTGTTCTTATTTTCAAAAAAATTTTTTAAAAATTTTTCTGCGCGGTAAACAACCGTTCATGCGGGCAGTGTTCATAAGTGTATGCTTGCCACCGGCAAGCATTGGAATTGCAGATTCGCTGCGCGGAGCGCCACCGCTGACACTTCGCACGCACTGCGGCGATAATCGTTATTGCCCTGCGTCGCCCGGTAACGATCTTGCGGAAAAACCGCAAATGATCGTTTAGCTTACTAAGAGGAGCAACTCTCAAGGCCCCCTCTGACGAGGGGGCTGTCATGCCAAACGGCATGACTGGGGGAGAGAAACTACCCCTCAGTCACGCTGTA
>JAZNGJ010000092.1:0-16220 GCA_045576415.1 Faecousia sp.
CTCCCGGTACCATCTATAGAAATGCTAAGCAGGATCGGAGATTGTACCAGGAGATTCCCACGGCCCCTTTGGGGCCTCGGAATGACATGGTAGACGGAAGATTGCTGCAGCATTTGTTCTGCTACCGTAAACGATCATTTAGGACAGGAGGAATATGATGGTATTAAAAACGGTTATTTCAGGAAAAACATATGCCTTTCGGGATGTAAAGGACGTTCTGGCAAAGGCAAACGAGGAAAAGACCGGAGATAAGCTGGCAGGCATTGCGGCAGAATCAGCACAGGAGCGGATTGCTGCCAAAGTGGTGCTGTCCGCACTGACCCTTGCCGATCTGCGGGAAAATCCGGCAGTGCCTTATGAAGAGGATGAGGTCACCCGGATCATTCAGGATGATGTGAATGAAAAGCAGTATGCCAGGATCCGCAACTGGACCGTCAGCGAGCTGCGGGAGTGGATCTTGTCGGAAAACACAACAGGAAGCGATGTTCGCAAGCTAAGCCGTGGCCTGACTTCGGAAATGGTGGCGGCGGTGGCCAAACTCATGAGCAATCTGGATCTGATCTACGCCGCCAATAAGATCACGGTTACGGCTCATTGCAACACCACCATCGGCCTGCCGGGGACGCTTTCCTGCCGCCTGCAGCCCAATCACACTACCGACGATCCGGAGGGCATCACGGCTTCCACCTTGGAGGGGCTTTCTTTCGGTGCAGGCGATGCGGTGATCGGTCTGAACCCGGTAACGGACAGCCCTGAGCAGGTTGGTAAGGTGCTGCGGCGGTTTCAGGAGATCAAGGAGCATTGGGAAATTCCCACCCAGATCTGTGTTCTTGCCCATGTGACCGCCCAGATGAAGGCCGTTCGTGACGGCGCACCCTGCGATCTGATCTTCCAGTCTATCGCAGGAAGCGAAGCGGGTAACGCAGCCTTTGGCTTCAATGCCCAGACTATTAGCGATGCTAGAGACCTGCTGCTGCACGATGGCACTGCGGAAGGGCCAAATGTTATGTACTTTGAAACGGGGCAGGGATCCGAGCTGAGTTCCAACGCCCATCACGGCGCGGATCAGGTGACCATGGAGGCCCGGTGCTACGGTTTTGCCAAGCGGTTCCAGCCCTTCCTCGTCAATACAGTGGTTGGCTTTATCGGACCGGAGTATCTGTATGATGCCCGGCAGGTCACCAGAGCCGGTCTTGAGGATCATTTCATGGGCAAGCTTACGGGCATTTCCATGGGCTGCGACTGCTGCTATACCAACCATATGAAGGCAGACCAGAACGATATCGAGAATCTGGCAGCGCTGCTGACCATGGCGGGGTGCAATTACTTCATGGGCATTCCCCACGGTGACGACATCATGCTGAACTATCAGACCACCGGCTTCCGGGAAACCGCAACGCTGCGGGAGCTGACCGGCAAGACGGCCATCCCCGAATTCCAGCGGTGGCTGGAGAAAATGGGATTTGTAGAGAACGGAAAACTGACAGCAAAGGCCGGCGACGGCTCCAGTCTGCTGTTTTAAGGAGGTGCGGCGATGAACAAACAGGAATTGTCCGCTATGGTTGCTGGGATCCTTGGTCAGATCGGGGTAGGGCCCATGGTCAAGGGAAGTGAGTATAAACCCAGAGATCCCGGCCCGGAAAAGAAAGACAGCGGCTTTCGTGACGGCGATTTTGTTCCGGATGTGACGGCGCTGGATCTGCGCAAGCTTTATCTGGTGGATGATCCGCACAATGGGGAAATCTACCGGAAAATGAAGCTGAAAACCCCGGCACGGCTGGGAAGCGGCAGGGCAGGCCCCCGGTATAAGACGCTGACCATGCTTCGGTTCCGGGCAGACCATGCGGCGGCCCAGGATGCGGTGTTTACGGAGATGGACGCGGATTATGCCAAGGAGCATGATCTGCTGCCGGTAAAGACCCGCTGTGACAGTAAGGACGAGTATCTGACCCGTCCCGATCTGGGCCGGTGCTTCGATGAGCACAACGCAAAGACCATCAAGGGTGTCATCGACACACCGCCCAGAGTGCAGATCGTCATCGGTGACGGACTTTCCTCGGCAGCGATTCGCGCAAATGCCATGGACTGTCTGGAGGCCATCAAGGATGGTTTGAAAGTCCGGGGGATCGAGATCGGCAAGACCATTTTCGTCCGCTATTGCCGTGTGGGTGCAGGCGACGCGGTGGGGGATATTACCGGCTGCGAACTGGTTTGCGTGCTGGTAGGCGAGCGCCCGGGCCTTGTGACGGATAAAAGTATGTCTGCCTATATCACCTATAAACCCCACACGGGCGTGCTGGAATCTGCCCGGACGGTGGTATCCAATATCCATTCTCAGGGAACACCTGCGGTGGAAGCAGGCGCTTATGTGGCGGAATTGATCGATACGATCCTGAAGAAAAAGGTTTCCGGTGTGGGGCTGCATCTGGAGGGGAGTAAATGATTCCTGTCAAGATTCTGGCGGTGCGGTACCTCGCCAATGGCGCGCCTTCTCTTGCAACGGCCTTGGGTGCACCGCAGGGGTATCCCAGCCTTGCCATGCTGACCACCGACAGCGATGATCCCACTTATATCGCGCTGGATGCAGCTACCAAGGCGGCGGATGTGAAGGTGTGCTACGCCCGAAGCTTCTATGCCGGCGCGGCAAATGCCAGTACGCCCAATGCAGGTGAAGTCATCGGTATCCTTGCCGGCCCGACGCCGGGAGCGGTGCGAAGTGGCATGGAGGCGGCGGTCAGTGCCCTCAGCCGTGTAGGGTTTGAAGAAGTAAACGGCGTACCGTATCTTGCCCATACGGTAGCCAGTGTGGGAAGCTTTCTGGCTGGAGAGGCAGATGTACCGATTGGCTCTGCCATTGCGTATCTCATTGCGCCGCCGTTGGAAAGCATGTATGCCATGGATGCGGCGCTGAAGGCGGCAGATGTAAAGTTATGTAAACTATACAACCCACCCAGCGAGACCAATTTTGGCGGAGGGCTGCTCAGCGGTACCCAGTCTGCCTGCGAAGCGGCCTGCGCTGCCTTTGCCCAGGCAGTGACCGAAGTGGCTCAAAGACCAATAGACAGATAAATGATCGTTTCGCTTAGTAAGCGACGCACTAAAAAAGAAGTACGTCATTGCGAGGGCAGCTATGCTGCCCGTGGCAATCTCCCGGTACCATCTATAGAAATGCTAAGCAGGATCGGAGATTGTACCAGGAGATTCCCACGGCCCCGCTGGGGCCTCGGAATGACATGGTAGACGGAAGATTGCCGCATCATTTGTTCTGCTGCCGTAAACGATCATTTATACAATAAGAAAAGGATGTGAGCAAATGGATTTTGACAAAGATTTAGCGGCGCGGCAGGAAGCGCGGCTGCTGTGCCGGCAGGCGGAAAAGGCTCAGCATATTCTTGCGGATATGCCGCAGAAGCAGCTGGATGCCATCGTGGAAGCCGTTGCCAAAGCTTTCAGCGCCTCTGCATTGGAACTGGCGGAGCTTGCGGTACGGGAAACAGGCTTTGGCAATGTGGAAGATAAGATCGAAAAGAACCGGTTTGCTTCGGAAACTGTGGCTGAAGCGGTGCGGGATATGAAAACCGTGGGCGTATTAAAAGAGATGGACGGGGAAAAGCTATGGGAGGTGGGCGTGCCTGTGGGCGTGATCGCAGCCATTGTGCCCAGCACCAATCCCACATCTACGGTTTGCTATAAGGCGATCATTGCCCTGAAAGCGGGCAATGCCATCGTATTTTCTCCCCATCCCAAGGCGGTGGAATGCACCTTGAAAGCGGCCAGGATCGTGGCTGCCGCCGCGGAGAAGGCCGGCGCGCCGGCGGGAAGCGTGGGCTGCCTGAGTCTTGCATCCATGGCAGGCTGTCAGGAGCTGATGGCGGTGGAGCAGGTGAAGCTGATCCTCGCCACCGGCGGCCCGGGCATGGTGCGGGCGGCCTATTCTTCCGGAAAACCTGCCATCGGTGTGGGTGCGGGCAATGGCCCTGCCTATATCCACCACAGTGCGGATATTTCCCATGCGATTGCCTGCATCGCGAGATCCAAAAGCTTTGACTACGGTACGATCTGCGCTTCCGAGCAGAGCATCATCGTGGAAAAGAGTATGGAAGAAGCGGTTCGCAGCGAGGCAAAGCGGCAGGGGTTTTACTTTATGGATACGCAGGAAGCGGGCTGTCTTGCCAAATTGCTGTTTAAACCAAATGGCGCGCTGAATCCGGAGATTGTAGGCAAAAAAGCGGAAACATTGGCCCAAATGGCAGGCTTTTCCGTGCCCCGAGGTACAAGGATTCTGGTGGCGCGGGAGCAGGAGGCGGGGCCGACAAGACCCTATTCCATGGAAAAACTCTGCCCGGTGCTGGCGTTCTTCGTGATGGACAGCGAGGATGCGGTGCTCGAAAAGGCCATTGAAGTGCTGCGCCATGAGGGCAGCGGCCACACCTTTGCCATTCATGCGCAGGATGAAAATGTGGTGCGCAGGTTTGCACTGAAGATCCCGGTTTCCCGCTTTCTCGTCAATACGCCGGCTGCTTTGGGCGGCATCGGCGCTACCACGAAGCTGTTTCCTGCATTGACCCTCGGCTGCGGCGCGGTGGGCGGCAGCTCCACTTCCAATAATATTTCGCCCTTGGATCTCATTAACATCCGCCGGGTGGCATGGGGATTGGATGAAAAGACCGAGAAGCCGAAGATCAAGGTGGACAGCGACCTTGTGGAGCTTCTGGCAGCAAAAATTCTGGAACGACTGAAGTAACATTTTGAAAGGATGAAATGATATGGATACGAATTCTCTGGGTATGATCGAAACAAAGGGCCTTATTGGCGCAATTGAAGCGGCGGATGCTATGGTCAAGTCTGCCAATGTGCAGCTGGTAGGCAAGGAGCAGGTTGGCGGCGGTCTGGTGACCGTTATGGTTCGGGGCGATGTTGGTGCGGTCAAAGCTGCTACCGATGCCGGTGCAGCTGCGGCGGAAAAGGTGGGCGAGCTGATCTCCGTCCATGTGATCGCCCGGCCCCATGCCGAGGTGGATGCCATTCTGCCCAAAGACCGCCGCAGCGGCCCAGCGCCTAAGGCCTGATGCTCTACACGGAGCAGTCCGTTCGTGCCAATATCCGCAACCGGGAGGGAAAGCGGGTCTTTTTCCTCGGAAAAGGCGATACGCTGACCCCCGGTGCCCGGGATTTTTTAAGCCGGGAACGGATCGAGGTGCGCAGTGCGGAGGAAGCAAAGATCGAAACCTACCGGCTTCTTGGCGGTGGCTATATCAAGGAAAAACCGGAGCATATGACCCATCTGCATGGGGATGTTTTGGTAAGCAAGACCCATCCGAGGATCGCGTTCCGGGGAAAAATCGATTTGCTGGAAGCGGAAATAATGTTATGTCAACTGACTGTTGAAGAACCGGTGCGCCGTCAGCTGGGGGAGATCCTTGTCTTGGCACGAAAAATGATCCGCTGTGATGTTTTGGGCGAGCCGGTGGCGGAGGAGCGGCTGTGCGGACTCACGCAAAAGGAGATCCGCCAGCGAAGCCATTTTCCGCAAGATCATTACGGACAGCCTCATTTTATGCCGGAATACACTGACGGTGAAGCAATTTTGCGACTGAACCGCTGTCGCGCCATTGCGCGGCAGACGGAATTGGCAGCGGTACAGGCGTTTCTGGACGCGGAAGGAAACCCAACCCGTGTGGATATCCTGCAAGCGTTGAACCGCATTAGCAGTATGCTGTATATTTTAATGATCCAGCTAAAGAAAGGAAAATGACCGTTTCGCTTAGTAAGCGATGCACTAAAAAAGAAGTATGTCATTGCGAGGGCAGCTGTGCTGCCCGTGGCAATCTCCCGGTACCATCTATAGAAATGCTAAGCAGGATCGGAGATTGTACCAGGAGCTTCCCACGGCCCCTTTGGGGCCTCGGAATGACATGGTAGACGGAAGATTGCCGCATCATTTGTTCTGCTACCATAAACAATCACTTACGGTAGGAGGTTAGAATGGAAAAAACGGATATGCAGGCGGTAGCGAAGGCGGTTCTTGCCCGCCTGTTTGTAGAGCTGGAGGCGTCCGGACGGCATGTGCATGTGACGGAGCAGCAGGCACTGCAGCTGTTCGGCCACAGTCTGACACCAAAGCGCCCCCTTTCCCAGCCGGGGCAGTACCTTGCCAACGAACGCGTTACCGTAGTTGGCCCAAAGGGCAGCTTTGAAAATGTGGCGGTGCTGGGCCCGGAGCGAAAAGAGGCTCAGGTGGAGATCTCACTGACAGACGGAAGGACACTGGGCATTACACCGCCCATTCGGTTATCCGGTAATGTAAGCAACAGTCCCGGTGCGGTTTTACAGGGGCCCAAGGGTCAAGTGAAACTGGATCAGGGAGTCATTGCTGCCCAGCGGCACATCCATATGACACCGGAGGATGCCCAGCGGATGGGGGTCAAGGATAAGCAGACCGTGCGGCTGCAGGTCTTTACAGACCGCCCGCTGATCTTCGAGGATGTGCAGGTTCGGGTCTCCAAGGATTTTGCCACATTCGTGCATCTTGACTACGATGAAGCAAATGCCTGCGGCTTCAAAACCGGTGACCTTGGGAGGATCCTGCCATGAACCGGGCGCTGCTGATCGGATCCCAGCCCTGCGCCCAGCTCGGGTATGATTATGTGCAGGAGGCACCCTACGATGCGGTGGTCATCGGATCGCTGGAACTTTCACAGTTGCTGCGGTTTGGGGATGAACGGGTGCTTTCAGCCCTTGCGGAGGGGAAAACGGTGCTTTTGTATACGCCGGGTCTGCCGGAAGCACCGAAAAACAGGGCACTGTCCGCCAGCTTGACGGCTGCCCAGCGGGAACTGAAAAACTGGGGCGTCATCTTTACGGATGGCGGCAGAAAGCGGTTGGTAACGGCGGAGGAAGCCAGAGCCTTGCGGCAGCAGGGCAGACGGCCGGATGCCGGGGCGGTGATGACCCCTCTGGCCAAGGAAATTTTGGAGGGAATGGAATGAAGATCGGAAAAGTGACCGGCTCGGTCTGGGCCACCCGAAAAGCCCAGTGCCTGCAGGGGCAGACCTTTCTGGTGGTGGATGTGAATGACCAGACCATCGTGGCGGCAGATCAGGTGGGTGCCGGCGTGGGAGACCATGTGCTGCTGGCAACAGGAACGGTAGCCTCCCGCTACTGTATGGATGCGCCGGTGGACGCGGCTGTGGTGGCGATCCTGGATCCAAAAGGTGTAAAGGGGCAGGAGGGGTAATATGTCAGCCCATGAAATACTCATCGCGGTGATGGCGGCATTCGCCGTTCTGGGTGCGCTGGACCGGATCTTTGGCAATCGATTCGGACTGGGGCAGGAATTTGAAAACGGTATTCTGGCGATGGGTTCTTTGGCCCTTGCCATGGTGGGGATCATCACGCTGGCACCGGTGCTGGCAAACCTGCTCAGACCCGTGGTCGTGCCTGTTTACGAATTGCTGGGCGCAGATCCTGCCATGTTTGCCGGCACCATCCTCGCCTGCGATATGGGCGGCGGCGCGCTGGCAATGGAGCTGGCAGGATCGGAAGAGGCGGCGCTTCTTGGCGGCGTGCTGGCTGGCTCCACCTTGGGCGCGACCATCGTATTTACCATTCCGGTTGCCATGGGGATCGTATTGGATACGGATAAACCGGCGGTTGCAAAGGGGATCCTCTGCGGCATCGTGACAATTCCGCTGGGTATTTTTGCCGGTGGCCTGGTGGCAGGCTTTCCTCTCATGATGGTGGTGATGAATCTGATCCCCATCGTGATCATTGCGGCGCTGATCGCACTGGGGCTCTGGAAAGCGGAAAATGCCATGATCAAGGGCTTTGGCTGGTTTGGCAAGGGCATCGTGGCGGTGATTACGGTGGGTTTGGCGGCTTCGATTGTGGAGTCACTGACGGGCTTTGTGCTGATCCCCGGTCTGGCACCCATTTCCGAGGGCTTTGAAACGGTTGGTGCTATTGCTATTGTTCTGGCAGGCGCGTTTCCGCTGGTATTTGCGGTGACGAAGCTTTTGCGTAAGCCCTTAATGAAGCTGGGCGGCCTGCTGAAGATCAACGATACGGCTGCCGGAGGTCTTGTTGCCACCCTTGCCAATTCCATTGCGACCTTCGGTCTGCTGAAGGATATGGACGGCAGGGGAAAGGTGGTCAATGTGGCCTTTGCGGTGTCTGCCGCCTTTGTATTCGGTGACCATCTGGGCTTTACGGCGGACTTCGCGCCGGAAATGATGCTTTCCATGATCGTTGCCAAACTGGTAGGCGGTATCAGCGCAGTGGCGGTTGCGCTGCTGCTTACGAGAAAAGACAGTTGACAAAATCACTTATTTGCCGCTATAATAGGCGGGTATACTGGAAAAAGCTGTGAAGAGGAGAGTATGCCCTCAATTACCGTTCAGAGAGCCCCGGGTGCTGAGATGGGGTACGGGAAACGAGCAGAACATGGCCTCGGAGCCGGGATGCCGATAGGTAGGTCTCCCCGGGTGCGCCCGTTATTGCGTTTAGAGTCGTCGTTATTCTCTGTCCTAAAAATGGGACCCCGCAAAGGCGGATGGCCTTTTTGGGGAAGAGGAGATGCCAAGCCACTGGCGGAATTTCCTGCTTGCAGGAAATGGAGTGGTGTTGCTTGTGCGTTGACGGGAATCAAGGTGGTACCGCGTAAATTTTACGCCCTTGGGATATCCAAGGGCGTTTTTTCATTCTAGGAGGAAGAAATATGAGCAAAGGAAATTATTACATTACAACTCCCATTTATTATCCCAGTGCCAATCTGCACATCGGCCATGCCTACTGCACCGTGGCAACCGACGCTATGGCCCGCTACAAGCGGCTGATGGGCTACAATGTGAAGTTCCTTACCGGAACGGACGAGCATGGCCAGAAGATCGAGGATAAGGCCAAGGAAGCAGGTGTCACTCCCCAGCAGTTCGTGGATAATATCGTTCTGGGTGAAAAGGGCGTGCTGGATCTGTGGAAGCTGATGAACATTTCTTATGACCGCTTCATCCGCACCACCGATGACTACCATGTGGCCGCCATCCAGAAGATCTTCAAGAAGATGTACGACAACGGCGACATCTACAAGGGCACTTACAAGGGTAAGTACTGTAAGCCCTGCGAATCTTTCTGGACTGAGAGCCAGCTGGTGGACGGCAAGTGCCCCGACTGCGGCCGTGAGTGCGTGGATGCTGAGGAAGAGGCTTACTTCTTCCGCCTTTCTAAGTATGCAGACCGGATCCAGGATCTGCTGGAAAATACCGATTTTCTGGAGCCCCGCAGCCGCGTCAATGAGATGGTCAATAACTTCATCAAGCCCGGTCTTGAAGATCTGTGCGTTTCCCGTACCAGCTTTACATGGGGCGTGCCTGTTGACTTCGATGAAGGCCATGTGGTCTATGTCTGGATCGATGCCCTGTTCAACTATATGACCGCGCTGGGCTTCTGCAATGAAAAGTATAACGATCTGCAGGAATTCTGGCCTGCCGACGTCCACTTTGTGGGCAAGGAGATCGTCCGCTTCCATTCCATCATCTGGCCCGCTATGCTCATGAGCCTGGATCTGCCCCTGCCGAAGAAGGTCTACGGCCACGGCTGGCTGAACTTCAACGGCGAGAAGATGAGTAAGTCCCGGGGTAATGTGGTGGATCCCTACATCCTCTCCGAACGGTTCGGCGTGGATGCTTTGCGGTTCTTCCTGCTGCGGACCTTCCCCTTCGGCTCTGACGGCAACTTCACCAACGAGCTGCTGATCTCCACCATCAATACAGACCTTGCCAACACTTTGGGCAACTTGGTCAGCCGTACCGTCGCCATGAACCAGAAGTACTTTGGCGGCACTCTGGCAGAGGGCGGCGAGTCTGCACCTATCGATGAGGAGCTGAAGGCTCTGGCGGCAGAGGTCTTTGCAAACTACGAAAAGCAGATGGATAAGTTCCAGTTCTCCGTGGCTTTGAACGAGGTATTCCGGCTGCTGGACCGCGCCAACAAGTATATCGACGAGACCACTCCCTGGATCCTTGCCAAGAGCGAGGATACCATGCCCCGTCTGCTCACCGTCATGAAGAATCTGTGCGAGTGCATCCGTCTGGCTGCCATTCTGATCACGCCCTTTATGCCGGAATCTGCTGAGAAGATCTTTGATCTGCTGAATGTTCCTGCGGAAGGCCGCGCATGGGATGCAGGTAACTACTGCGCTGATTGCAGCTGGAACACCGTTACCGGTGCGCCGCTGTTCCCCAGAATCGACATGGAGAAGGAGCTGGCTGCACTGGAAGAGATGAGCAAGCCCAAGCCCACCATCGAGATCGAGCCTTACGCCGAAGAAAATGTGGATTTTGACACCTTCTGCAAGAGCGATTTCCGCGCCGTGAAGGTCAAGGCCTGCGTTCCCGTGAAGAAGTCCGATAAGCTGCTGCAGTTTACTTTGGATGACGGCACCGGCACGGACCGCCAGATCCTTTCCGGCATCGCCAAGTACTATAAGCCCGAGGAGCTCGTGGGCAAGACCTTGGTGGCGATCACCAATCTGCCGCCCCGGAAGATGATGGGTCAGGAGTCCTGCGGCATGCTGCTGAGCGCGGTGCATACCGATAAGGGTGAGGAAAAGCTGAACCTCATTATGATCTCCGACGCTATCCC
This sequence comes from Faecousia sp., assembly GCA_045576415.1. Classification (GTDB taxonomy): domain Bacteria; phylum Bacillota; class Clostridia; order Oscillospirales; family Oscillospiraceae; genus Faecousia. The sequence continues at coordinate 10,639 of JAZNGJ010000092.1, forward strand.
CGCCGGCGCAAAGCTGTGCTAAGTAAATAGCAAACCGCCCTGTGGCTTCTCCACAGGGCGGCAAATAATATCAATTCTTATTAGTGGATGTGTTGGAGTTGAGCCAATCTTTGACAATCTCCTCTACTAATTGAGAAATACTCCACTTCTTTTCGTCTGCAAGTTGTTCCAATACTGCTTTTGTAGCTGAGTCGGTACGGAATGTAATGTATTCAGTTCTCTTTTCGGTTTTTCTCATATCTATCACCCGTATACATGGTATACCTTTTTGATTGACAAAACTAGCGTTATCAGGTATACTTAGTATACCAATAGGGGGCGATGTTATGACTGAAAAGCAAATTGAAGATGTTTATTACACACTGATCGGCACGATGCAGGAGCAGTTTCGGGTACCGGGGGTGGAGAACCTGTTTGCGGAGGGCTGTGAATGCATGAACTGCTATTGCGAAATGCATGCAGCATATGAGCGGCTATGCGAGCGCCTGGACGTTATAGATGAGGACGAGGATGTGGAGGATATCATCAATTCTCTGATGCGCATTGAGCGGATCGTCAGCATGAAAATGTTCGAATACGGCATGAAATTTGCATCCAGTGAGCAATAAGCGACCGCCCTGTGGGTTCTCTCCACAGGGCGGTTATTGTATGTCATTTACTCTTCCCAGTTGTGCCAGACGTTTTGCACGTCGTCATCATCTTCCATGATGTCGATGAGCTTTTCCATCAGCTTGACATGCTCTTCGTTATCCAGCTTCTGGTAGTTCTGGGGCACCATTTCGATCTGGGCGGAAACGAAGGTGTACTTTTTGCCCAGTTCTTCAGCTACGGCATTGAAGTCATCGGGGGTGGTGTAGACGGTGAAGACATCCTCTTCAGCCTCGAAATCGTCGGCGCCGCAGCCCATGGCCTCCATCATGCCCTCGCCTTCCTCGTAGTCACCGACCTCATTGTCGATGACCAGCACACCCTTCTTGTCGAAAGACCAGCTGACGCAGCCGCTTGCGCCCAGATTGCCGCCGAACTTATCAAAGTGGTGGCGCATGGAGCCTGCGGTACGGTTGCGGTTGTCGGTCATGGTCTCTACGATGACGGCAACACCGCCGGGGCCGTAGCCTTCGTAGGTGATGGATTCGTAGCTGTCTCCGCCGCCGGCACCGGATGCCTTTTCCAGGCAGCGCTTAATGTTGTCGTTGGGCATGTTGGCAGCCTTGGCCTTGGTGATGACGGTGGCCAGACGGGAGTTGTTGGCAGGATCGGTGATACCGCCGCCTTGCTTAACAGCGACGATCAGTTCCTTTGCGATCTTGGTAAAGGCAGCGGCGCGCTTGGCGTCCTGTGCGCCTTTGGTTTTCTGGATATTATGCCATTTGGAATGTCCGGACATATATTTTTCTTCCCTTCAGAGATAGTATTAAAAAATTCGCATCTATTTTAGCACCGCTTGCGCTAAAAATCAATAGAATTTCATGCAGTCGGCATGGGTTTCTGAGATTTTTACCTCAATTTCCGGAAAAGCGGCGGCGATTTTCTCTGCCAGAACGGCAACCACCGGGTTTTCCGTGGCGAAATGACCGGCGTCGATGAGGTTCAGCCCCAGATCCCGGGCATCCCAGAACTGATTGTATTTCACATCGGCGGTGACGAAGGTATCACAGCCGGCATACAGCGCATCCAGCATGGCGCCTGCGCAGCTGCCGCCGCCTACGGCGACTTTGCGCACCGGCTTGCTGCCATCTACATACCGCAGCCCCTTGCAGCCCAGATCACACTGCACCTCGGAAAGGAAGTCGTTTAGTGCCTGCTCAGCCACAGTGCCGCAGCGCAGCAATCCGTAGGGGATGCCGTCTTCATTCGTGCCCGCAGGAGCAATGACTTCAATATTCTGCAGTCCCAGCCGGGAGGCCAATGCATCGTTGACGCCACCGGGGGTGCAGTCCAGGTTGGTGTGGGCATTGATGGCGCTGATGCCGTTTACACACAGCTTCATAATGGCTCTGCCGACGGTGGTTTCGTCGGTAATGCTTTTGGGCGCCTGGAAAATGAGGGGATGGTGGGTGACGATCAGCTCCGCACCCCATGCGGCGGCTTCCTCACAGACACCCTCAAAGGGATCCAGCGCAACAAGCACTTTGGTGACGGAGGTGCTTTTGCTGCCGCAGAGCAGGCCTACATTATCCCAGCTTTCTTTCATGTAAGGGGGTGCGAAAGCTTCGATGAAGTTCAGAATATCAGCAACGGTCGTCATGTTATATCCTCCGTTAAGAATGAAAGATTTTCGTTCTGAGCCAGTGCTTCCAGCTGCGCAAGGGCTTGACGCTTTTCCGGATCTTCCTTGTGCGCGGTGGCGATCCGAAGACCCTCGGTGACCCAGTGGAAATAGGCGGGTACTTCTTTCGACGGATTTTCCAGCAAAGCAGGAGGGAAATACAATTCTCCATCCGTCAGCCGGGGATAGTCCGGCTCGTAGTACACTTCCATGACGGTGTAGAGGAATTTACCGTCCCGGAGCACGGATTCTTCCGTAATGCGCCAGCCGTTATTCGATAAATAGCGGCGCAGCGTGGGAGTCTTGGACTGGCACTGCAAAATCAGCCGGTATTGCTCACTTTTCAGCCATGGCGCGGCTTCCAGAATGGAGACCATGGTATCCGCGCCCATGCCGGCGCAGATCAGAGTGTCAAAATCCCGGGGGATATTACGGACACCGTCGGAGATGTAAAATTCCATTTTATCCCGTACGCCGTATTTCTCCGCATTGCGTACAGCGCTCAGAAGAGGCTGCTCGTTGATATCGGAGGCAATGCAGCTTTGGGCGATGCCATTTGTCAGCAGATGGATGGAAAGATAGCCGTGATCGCAGCCCACATCCGCGATCCGGCTGCCGGGACTGACAAATCCGGCGCAGGCAAGCAGTCTGTCGGAAATAGGGAGCTTCATAAGAATTCCTCCAGTAAAGGATCGTTTCGCTTACTAAGAAGAGCAACTCTCAAGGCCCCCTCTGACGAGGGGGCTGCCATGCCGAACGGCATGACTGGGGGAGAGAAAACCTAAAAGCAAGCAATTTGTGCGAACTAAGCGATAAAACTAACCTTTTCTCTCCCTCCGTCTTCGCCTTTCGGCGAAGCCACCTATGAATAGCGGTATGATCGCCACTGGCGATCATTGGAATTCTGGATTCGCTACGCGGAGCACCACCCTCGTCAGAGGGAGGCTTTGGTGTGCGCTGCTCGTAACATAAACGATCATTTATCTTTCTAAATCAGATTAAAAGAAGCGCCGTCCCGGCGTAGGCGGGACGGCGTTGCCGGTTATTCTGCCTTGCTCTGCTGGTCGGCATCGTAAGCCTCCAGGAAGTGGTTCAGCTGAGCCAGGAAAGGCTCGCAGTCAATGCCGTGAACCATGCAGGCTTCCTCAACGGTCTCACCCCGGGAAGAGGGGCAGCCCAGGCAGTGCATGCCAATGGCGAAAAACAGGGGGGCAGCCTGGGGTGCCACATCCAGAACATCACCGATAATGGTATCTTTTTCAATTTTAACAGCCATAATTTGACCTCCTATAACAGTTCTTGGCATATTATAACCGCTGCCGCAGAAAAAAACAAGAGGGTTTGATGAATTTACAGTTTTTGATATTGGGATGGCGTCATCCCCGTGCAGCTTTTGAATTTGCTGGTGAAATAAGTGTAATTACTAAAGCCGGAAAGATAGCAGGCATCCGTCAGACTTCGTCCGCTATGGATGAGATATTTGGCGTTGGAGATCCGCAGATTGGTGATGTATTCATTCGGTGAGCAGTCCATGGCATTTTTGAACAGCCTGGAAAGATAGGTATTGGTAATGCCGCAGTGCTGGGCCACTTCCGAAACGCCGATCAGCGAACAGCAGTTTTTGTGGATGTAGTCTATGGCTTCTTTCAGCTTGGCAGGCACTTTGGACTGTACCGGCGAATGGTCGCCGGATGCGTAGGTATTTTGGATGATCGCAGCGATTTGGATCAGATAGGAATAAGCCAGCCAGCCGGACTGAGGATCGTTTTCCTGAAGCAAGGCATCCATTTGTTTCAGCATGCCGATCATACGGTCGCAGCTGGAACGGCTCAAGGCTGCCAGATTTTTTTGCTTGGTGCTGTGCGGATGGAACAGGCTGAAAAAGGGATTCTCCTTTCCCAGTTGCCGGAAGAATTCCGTGGGAAAATCGATCTGGTAGTAGTCTACCATGGAATCGGAATAAAAGTAGGAAGAATAGATTTCCTTTTCCCGCACAAGCACCGCGTTTCCAAAGGCGGGGTTGCAGATGGAATCGTCAAAAATAAAACCGAATTTTCCGGAAAGAAAAATGAAAAGCGTGCACCAATCGTTGCTTTTTTGGTAAGTGACCGGTCCGGGAGCATGGTGCTCATGGCGGTAATGGGAGAAGAGGACCGGTTCTGACGCTTCCGGGGCATAGGCGTAGATGGGACAAAAACTGATTAAAATATCCGGATTGATGTTATACCGCAGGAACAGAGAATCCATGCCCATAATGCATACCTCGGGTAGTTTGAAATAATGAAAGTCGCCATGTACCGTAACTATCATAACCCAACCTGCTTGAGAAATCAAGATAGGATTAAATCCGACATTGTTTGAAAAAATGAAAATGCAATACGAAAAAGATGTTGCTGCAAAGTATTCACGATGTTATAATCAAATCAGAATCTATATAATAACAAAGGAGCGTGTTTCAGTATGTATCCGATCCCCAAATTCCTGCAGTACCATGACGGCGTTTATGCCATGGGAACCTGCTGCGCCGATTGTGATCTGCTGGCATTTTACAATCTGGTGAAAGCCGGAGCGAAAGGCATCAAGGTTCAAAATGTTGTCCTGTTCGAAAAAGAAGAGTATCTTCTGACCGTTGACGAGAACGGCGCCACACTCACTGTTTCCTGCGATGAGGGCCTGTTCCGCGCAGCCACTACCCTGTATCAGATGATTCGGGAGCATCAGGGCAATCTGCCTTTTGTTACCATCAACGATAAGCCTGACCTGAAGCGCCGCGGCTATATGCTGGATATCAGCCGCTCCCGTATGCCTAAGGTGGCGTTGATCAAGCGCTACATCGACCTGCTGGCGCTGCTGAAGTACAATGAGTTCCAGCTTTATATGGAAGTCAACTGCTTCAAGTATTCCGCATACCCCAAGTATACAGAAGGATTCGATTGCCTGACTCCTGAGGATATCGAAGAGCTGGATCAGTACTGTGCTGACCGCTTCATCGATCTGGTTCCCAACCAGAATTCTCTTGGTCACATGAGCTACTGGCTGAAGCAGGACGAGTTCAAGCATCTGGCACTGGGTGATGAGACCCATACCGAAAGCACCACCGTCAATCCGCTGCTGCCGGAGACCATGGAGTTTTTGGATAACCTCTACGGCTCTTTGCTGCCCCACTTCCGTTCCCAGTGGCTGAATGTGGGCATGGACGAGGCTTTTGAGCTGGGTAAGTTCCAGATGGAGCAGCACACCAAGATGTACGGCAAGGACATTGCCTTCATGGAGCATCTGAACCGGGTGGACAAGCTGGCCCGGGACAAGTACG